>JAPLGK010000208.1 GCA_026390195.1 Caldisericota bacterium | reverse complement strand
AGCCTGATCTGATCGATGTGCATGGACGCGTCCACCATCAGGAAAACGGTGTTGCCGAACCCGCGGTGGCTGCACAACCAGCCATCACCGCTCCAGCACCTGCTCCCGTTCAGGCCGCCGTCCCGTCCACGACGCCTCAGCATGCTCCTGAGCGTGACCGTAGCCGTAACAGAGGACGCGGCCGCTTCGAACGCCGTGACCGGGAACAGAGACCGGCAACGACGGCTGCTGCAATCGCTCCAGTGTCCGCACCGGCACCAACGCCTGTGGCAACGCAGCCGACACCCGCTCCTGTCATCCAGACAAAGCCCACCCCATCCACGACGCCCCAGCGCCCTGTGGTCGACACGAGAATCACCCCGGTGGTGCCTCCAGTCTTGGCACCGGGGGCAAGACCAGTCGGCTCCACGTCGGCTCCACCAGACCCGTTGTCGACTTCCGCGCCGAAGTACGCGCAGCGATGGCAGCAGCCGGCCTTGTCGGCTCCACGGACACGAAGCCCCAGCAGCCACCTGTTGCCGCCCCCACCAGGGAACGTCCCTCAGAGAAGGCCAGATCTTCCTCCGCCACGACCACTCCCGTCGCCGCTCCGTCCCACAGACGCAGCCGCAGGCCATCACACCCGGTGACCGCTGAGACGAAACCAACACCACAGACTCCCGGCGTTCCGAAGCCCCAGGCCAGGATCGCACCGACGGTCGCCCAAAAGAAGCCTGTCCAGACAACAGCTCCCGCGAAGAACGCTCCACGCCACGGTCAGCAGCCTGCAACAACAGCCCAGCCACAGCACACACCAGCAAAACCAGTCGACAAGAAACCGGAAGCAGTGAACAAGGCTCCTGTCGTCAGAGGCGGCAAGGAAGCACTAAAGGTGGCTGCTCCGAAGCCTGGACCAAAACCAGCTGCACAGGCAACAAAGGCTCCCGCGAAGCCCCAGCGCGGACAGAAGGCTCCCAAGCCGGGGGCGAACGGCGCCAAGTAGTCTTCCCTGCATCACTCAGCTAGCAGCCCCGGGACCACAGTCCCGGGGCTTCGTCGTTCGCCCCCGGGCGCTCCGTGTAGACTGTTTGCCAGTTCGCTTTTTTTGACACACGCACATCTGTGGCTAGACTGTCCACACAAGCAGCCTTGCCGAAGACCAGGGCTAGAAATCGTCCCAGTGGAGCTATCGCGCACATGAAATGGATGGAAAAGGGTTGAACATGCAGGTAACACCGTACACACTGCCGTTGCTGGCAGCAGCCGCTATCTCAGCAGCTGTCGCAGTCCTTGCCTGGGGACGCAGACCTTCTCCGGGCGCCCGTGCCTTCTCGGCGACCATGTTGCTAGTGGTCCTGAAC
Source organism: Caldisericota bacterium (assembly GCA_026390195.1). Taxonomy (GTDB): domain Bacteria; phylum Caldisericota; class Caldisericia; order Cryosericales; family Cryosericaceae; genus Cryosericum. The sequence continues at coordinate 14,846 of JAPLGK010000208.1, read as the reverse complement.
ACCCTCGTCTCGCTGTGTCTCCTCGGCAGTACGACACTGGGTTCCTTCCTATTCTGGGTGAAGATGTCGTTCTTTGGCGGAGCCTTGGGCGTCGCCTGGCTGGTCTTCACCCTCAGGTACGATGGAAGATCCCTGCGCGATGTCACTCGCATTGCGGCGCTTGTAGCAGTAGAACCGACAGCGGTATTTGTCCTGGCCTGGTTCAACGACCTGCACCACCTGCTCTGGACTCAGGTAACCACCGCGCCCATCACGGCGCCCGGCGCACTCCTGCACGTCGACACACGCCTTGGTCCACTGTTCTGGGTCTGGAGCGCATGCCAATATGCACTTCTACTGTCGGGTGTCGTGATCTTGCTGCGAGGACTGTTCAGGGTGCCCTCTGCCTACCGTGGCCAGACGGTCGCCGTTCTGGTCGCGATGGCCGTCCCGTGGACCGCCAACGTCCTGTTCCTGGTTGGATGGACTCCTGTCACCGGCGTCGACTTCACTCCTTTCGCCTTCGCCCTGAGCGGCATAGCCCTCTTCCTCGCCCTGTATCGCTTCCGCTTCCTCGACCTCGTCCCCATCCCCCGCTCGCTCGTCCTAGAGGCCAGTCCAAACGGGGTACTCGTCCTTGACAGCCAGGGTCGACTCGTGGACATCAACCCCGCCGCCGAGGCAATCCTGGGGTGCTCTGCCAACGATGTCCTGGGCACCGAGGGGACGCAGGTCCTGCCTGCCCTTTCGTCCATCGCGTCGGGCTCTGATGTCGAGCTGGCCTTCGTCCATGACGACGTAGAGCGCTTCTACGACCTCCACGTCGCTCCGCTGCGCAAGCGTATGGGAAAGCTCGCTCTCCTGATCGACGTCACCGACCGCAAGTGCATGACTGCCCGCCTGCTTCAGGCACAGAAAATGGACGCCCTCGGCCTCATGGCAGGTGGAATCGCCCATGACTTCAACAACCTGCTCACGGGCATCCTTGGCAACCTCAGCATCGTACGCGACCAAGCAGGCCAGCAGGACTCTATCGCAGAGCCGCTGGCCCAGGCTGAGCAGGCCACCCGGCGGGCTGCCGGCCTCACACACAACCTGCTGACGTTCAGCCGCAACGGGAGCCCAGCGCCGACGTGCATCAACCTCAGCCAGTCTGTCGACCTCACGCTGCAGTCGATCGCCGGACTCCTGCCAACCTCCGTGACAATCGCCCGGGGCTATGCTACGGGCCTCTGGAACGTTCTCATCGACCAGGTTCAGCTTGGACAGCTCGTCATCAACCTCGTCGTGAACGCCCGGGACGCCATGAACGGTGCAGGAACGCTGACCATCCTCACCAGCAACGTCGACGTCGACGAGCAGTTTGTCAAGGCACATCCCGAAGCTCGGCCGGGGGAGCACGTCCTCCTGCAGGTGACCGACACCGGCGGCGGCATGACCGACACGGTGCGGCAGCACCTGTTCGAGCCATTCTTCACGACGAAGCCCGTCGGACATGGAACCGGTCTGGGCCTCGCGGTCGTCTACGGGGCGGTCCAGCAGGCTGGCGGCTGGATCATCGTGGATACGGCGGCGGGAAAAGGGACCACGTTCTCTACATACCTGCCACGGTGCAGGGAATCAGCGAAGGCTCCGGCGGCCCAGGAACCACACACGCAAAGGACACAGGGGCACAAGACCGTGCTGGTCGTGGACGACGAGGAGATGATCCTGCAGCTCACCAGGCGCATGCTGGAACGTTCCGGCTACGAAGTGGTGACCGCTGCAGACGGTCCGTCCGCAGTCACCATGATCCAGGGGAATCCTGCCGCGGTGGACCTTGTCCTGCTGGACATGACCATGCCAGGCATGACGGGGGACCAGGTACTGTGGGAACTGAGACGGCTGGGGTGCACGGCCCCTATTCTCATCTCGTCGGGGTATTCGCTCGGCGGCAGCATCCAGGAGCTGGCGGGAGCCTCTGGAGGGGCCGACGGCTTCCTACCCAAGCCGTACAGCGTCCAGGAGCTCTCAGAGGCGGTCTGCACGGCACTGGACGGCGTCCGCGCACACTAAGCGGCCCACGTTGTACCGCGCGGCATCGACATCATACTGCTCATAGGAGGTGATCCCATGAGTCCAGACGCTTCAACCGCGCACATGCGCCAGAACGTGCGCAGAGCCCTTCTGCTCGTCTCGTTTCTGCTGTTCCCCGTGACGTTCTACTACTTGTCTCCCTACCTCATCATCATGGGCGCCGGCGAACGTACGGCATCGGGCAGCATGGTGGTCTTCGGCGTGATGACCTTGACCGGGCTCATCCTCGGGCGCCTGTTCTGCGGTTGGCTGTGTCCCGCCGGGGGATTGAGCGAAGCGCTGTTTGCCGTGCAGAGTAGGAAGGCAAACAACAGGCGAAACTGGACGCGGTGGCTTGTCTGGGTCCCGTGGATGGCTGTCGTCATCCTCGTTACCCTCAGGGCGGGCGGCATCGAGCGGGTCGACGTCCTGTACCAGACTGACCATGGGGTGTCGTTGACGACTGCCGGCGGTATGGGGCCCTATATCGTCTTCTACGCAGTCCTCGCACTGATCTTCGTCCTGTCGCTGACGGCAGGCAAGCGTGGGTTCTGTCACTATGTCTGCTGGATGGCACCGTTCACAATGATCGGGCGGGGAGTCCGTAACTCCCTCCACCTTCCTGCAGTCCAGCTGCGTGCCAACACACCTGCGTGTGTCGGGTGTCGCACCTGCACGACCGCATGCCCGATGAGCCTTGAGGTCGACACGATGGTCCTCAGTCAGCAAATGGAGAACAGCGAATGCATCCTGTGCGGCACCTGCGTCGATGTCTGCCCGCACCAGGTCATCCGGTACGACTTCGGCAGACCTCGTCCCGCGAACCCCGTCCAGCCAGAGAAACCGTAACCGCCTTTCAGCGCGTGGCAACAACTGCGCTGACGGTTGCCCTTTGCGCTTTCTACGACGCGACGATCGACCAGGCGGCGTAGAGCAGCAGCCCCACGAGGACGATTGAGTAGGCGAACCTGACCTTTGGGTTTGCGATGAAACGCTGGATCCCGGCACCCAGCAGCGCCCACATCGAGGTCGAACAGAAGCTCAGGGCAGCAAGCAACGCCGCAGAGACGACGACCGCCGGCCAGTTCTTCGTCAGCGGGGCCAGCAGGGTGGCATACATCGTCAGCCCGAACAGGATGACCTTGGGGTTGACAAGCTGCAGCAGCAGGCCGTCGCGGTATCGCGTGCCCGTCGCCGTGGGAGAGGCGTGCGCATGGTCCTGCGGTCGAATGACAGTCCAGGCTATCCAGAGCAGGTACGCTACGCCCGCGATCTTCAGCACGATCGCGATGCGTCCGTACGCAGACACGAGCAGCTCCGTCACCAAGCCGGACGTCAGCATCATGCAGAAGAACCCCGTGACGACACCCGCGATGAATCGCAGGGCTCCCTGGTAGCCGAACCGCATCCCCAGCGACGAGGACGTGATGTTGTTGGGCCCGGGCGTGAAGATTGAGGCCAGCGCATAGCCCAGCACCGGCAGCAGTTCGACCCCCATCAGGCGCATGGCAGATGCTCCAGCGACACACGGAACGGGTGCAGCTCCGCAGTCATGACACCTGCGAGCACAGCTGGGTCCTCAGCCATGAACAAGGTTGCGGCAGTCTCGTCTGCCGCCTCGAAGATCGCGATCCCGAATGCTCCGTCCGTCGCGGGCCCTGCCAGCCGTACCGAACCCGCAGCACATGCCTGCTGCAGGCGCGCGAAATGGCAGTCGATAGCGGCGGACTCCTCCTCCGTCGGCGACGACACGGCCTCCGGCCTGGTCAGGGGTACCATGTAGATCCATGTCGCCACATTGTTCTCCCGAGTCACAGCTCCCCCTCTGGTGGCAGTGTAGCAGGAAAGCCGTCTTTCCCAATGTTGCCAAAGACGTGGGTTCCCACCTCCGTGGGAACGACGGCTCAGTAGAGACTGCCGACCGGACGGGCCTGGCGTCACGTTGCAGGGGAATACCCATCCTGATGCCAAGCACACTGCGGGTCAGGAAACAGGAGCCGGGGCAGCGGTCCCTTTGAACTGTGACATGTACAGGTTGTAGTAGAACCAGTGCTGTGCCAGCAGCGACGTGTGTGTACCCTGCTCGATGATGTGCCCCCCGTCAATGACCAGGACCTGATCGGCAGTACGGATTGTACTGAGCCGGTGGGCGATGACGAAGCTGGTGCGTCCCTTCATCAGGTTGAGCAGCGCCCGCTGGATATGGATTTCAGTACGAGTGTCGACGGATGATGTAGCCTCGTCAAGCACGAGGATGCGGGGGTCCGCGAGGATGGCGCGTGCTATGGTCAGCAGCTGGCGTTGTCCTTGGCTGAGGTCACTTCCCCTCTCGGCGAGGACCGTGTCGTATCCCTGTGGGAGCCGCCGGATGAACCGGTCGGCGTTGGCAAGCGTCGCCGCCGCGACGACGTCCTCGTCCGTTGCGTCGAGGCGTCCATAGCGGAGGTTCTCTTTGACGCTCGCGGAGAAGAGGAACCCATCCTGAAGCACGATGCCCAGCTGGCGGCGGAGGCTGTCCACCTGCACGTCACGGATGTCGGTGCCGTCGATGGTGACGCGCCCACCCTGGATGTCATAGAAGCGGGACAGGATGCTCACCATGGTCGTCTTGCCGGCCCCGGTGGGGCCGACCAGCGCCACCATCTGACCCGGCAGCGCGTGCAGGTTGACGTCACGCAGGACTGGGACACCCTTGAGATAGCCAAAGTCGACGTGATCGAACGCGACGTCGCCCTGGATTTCGCCGAGCTGGGGTGCGTCCGGCTTGTCGCGCAGTTCCGGCTGATGGTCGATGACCTCGAACACGCGTTCGGCGCCCGCCAGGGCTGCCTGGATCGTACTGAGAAGGTTCGCCACCTGCAATAGAGGCTGCGACAGCCGTTGTGTGTACGTAATGAAAGCCGAGACAACGCCGACTGTGACGATGCCCTTGATGGCAAGCGTGCCACCAACCCCTGCGACGACGGCGATATCCATGTGGTCGAGCACCATGAGGAGCGGCATGGCGAGAAGGGCGACAAACTGCGCCTTGCGTCCTGCCGCGAGCGTCGCCTGGTTGCTCTTGTCGAACACGCTCAGAGCCGTGGCCTCCTGGCCGAACGCCTGCACGACGCGCTGGCCGCTGACGGTCTCGTCCATCACGCCGTTCAGTGTCCCGACCGTGCGTTGCTGTTCAAGGAACAGCGCGCGCGTCCGGCTCATGATCCCACCCGTCAGCAGGAACATGAACGGCATCATGGCAAACGCGGTCAGGGCAAGCCACCTGTTGAGAGCCAGCATGATGCCGATGATGGCTGCGACACTGAAGACGTTGCTGACTAGTGATGTCAGGTCCTGCGAGAGCGTCTGGCTGATGGCGTCCATGTCATTGGTGAGGCGACTCATCAGGTCTCCTTGGGAATGGTGGTCGAAGTAGCTCATGGACAATGTCTGCAGGTGTTCGAAGAGGCCTCGCCGCATGTCACGCACGGCATACTGCGAGACGCCCGCCATGATCCATGCCTGCAACGACCCGGCAAGCCATGTGCCGACGCCTGCTGCAGTCATCAGGCCCGCGATGCGCAGCAGACCTTGGGCGCTGTGCGTCTTGATGATCGTGTCGATGGCCTGCCCAATGAGAAGCGGGCCTGCCAGAGACAGCCCGGCTCCGACCACCAGCAAGACCGTGACCAGCACGAGTTTCCCGCGGTAGGGCTTTAGGTAGGCGACCAGCCGACGCGCAGCTCCGCGTGCATCTTTCGCCCTGGCCGTCGCCATGGCTCCCCCCATCGGGCCGCCCCCACGGGCAACCTGCCCGCGTACATTCTGATCAGCCATTTGTCGTTCCTCCTCCGAGCTGGGACTCATAGATCTCACGGTAGATGGGACTGGTCTGCATCAGTTCCTGATGCGTTCCCTCGGCCGCGATGCGCCCCCTGTCCAGGACCAGGATCTTGTCTGCAGCCAGCACGGTGCTGATGCGCTGAGCCACGATGAAGACGGTGCACTGGCTGTGCAGCCGCAGCAACGCCTCCTGGATGTGAGCCTCGGTATCGACGTCGACCGCACTCGTACTGTCGTCCAGGATGAGGATGCTCGGCTTGAGGAGCAGGGCACGGGCAATGGCGATGCGCTGCTTCTGGCCCCCGGAGAGGTTGGCCCCACGTTCCTCGACCATCGTGTCGTACCCCTTTGGAGTGCCAAGGATGAACTCCTCGGCCTGCGCGGCCTGGGCGGCCGCCTTGACCTCCTCCTGGCCGGCGTCGGGACGGCCGTAGCGTACGTTGTCCCTCAGCGTGCCGGTGAAGAGCACGGCCTCCTGCAGCGCAATGCCGATCTGTTTGCGCAACGACGCAAGGGTGGCACCCCGGACATCAACGCCGTCGACCGTCACGCGGCCGCCACACACGTCGTAGAAGCGCGGGATGAGGTTGATCAGCGTCGTCTTGCCCGAACCGGTCTCGCCAAGGATCGCCACCGTCTGTCCCGGCTCGGCGACGAAGTCTACATCCTGGAGCACCGGCTCACCGCACTCGTGGTCGTAGCTGAACATGACGTGCTCAAAAGCCACCCTGCCCCTGACATCCAACAGGTCGATGGCCCCCGGCTGGTCGACGATGCTGCTCTTCGTGTCCAGCACTCCATTGATGCGTCCCGCAGACGCCTCGGCCTGCGACAGCATCACGAGCAGGTTTCCCATCATCAGCAGCGGGAACATCGTGATCATGAGGTAGTTGATAAACGCCATGAGCTGGCCTGTCGTCATCGTGCCGGCGATGGCCTGCTGTCCGCCGATAAGGATGACGAGCACCATACCGAGGTTGACGATGACGGTCATGGTCGGCATGACGATCGCGAACAGCCTCTGAACACGGACGTTCTGGTCCATGAGGTCATCGTTGACCACTCCGAACCTACGGTTCTCCTCGTTCGAACGGACAAATGCCTTCACGAGCCGCATGCCCGCCAGGTTCTCCTGGAGCACGGTGCTTAACCTGTCCAGCTTCGCCTGAACGCGCAGGAAGATGGGCTGCGCCTTGGTGGACAGCACCACAACCATCGCGCCCGTCATGACCAGGAGCAGCACGACCCAGATCGCGAGGCGCGGGCTGGTCACCAGCATGAGCACGATGCTGCCTAGTAGCATCAGTGGCGCGCGAGTCATAATGCGCATTGCCATCTGCACGGTGCCCTGCACACGAGTGACGTCGCTGGTCAGGTTGGTCATCAGCGCTCCAGTGCGGTGGTCGTCGAGGTTGCTGAAACTGAAGCCCTGGATGTTGCGAAAGGTCGCCGCGCGGACATCGGTCCCGAATCCCATCGCCACATCAACCGAGAAGCGCGTGTTGATGATAGAGACGACGGCGCCAAGCGCCGAGACGGCCAGCATGATGCCCATCGTCGTCAGCACTACATGCATGTTTCCCTTCAAGATACCGTTGTCGACGATCGCCTGGATGAGACGTGGCACCGCAAGGTCGGTCAGGATGGAGACGGTCAGCGCAGCCAATGCGATGACTGCCTTGCGCCGATATGGCTTCAGGTATCTGAGGATCTTCACCAGGTTATGCATGTGGCGTTCCTTCCGGCTTCATCAGTCCGAACAGCAGGAGATCGGCTGTCGCGCGCGCCGCCTGCTCCCGTTCGCCTGGCTCCTCGGAGCCGCGGGTGTGGCGCAGCAACAGCATCATGGAGGCCATAAGCGTGCCGACAAGGGCCTGCGCAACGTGCTCCGGGTCAACCGGGCGCAGCCATCCGGCTTCGATGCCGCGTTCGATAAGACGCGCGACACGGGTGACTGTCTCCCGCACATGGTCCGCCTGGTATTCGCGGAACAGCTCGTCATCCGTCCACGCTTCCTTGGTGACCGTACGTATCCATGGCTGCTCAGGAGCGGGCGCCAGAAGGGCTCGCTCGACGAGCCCGATGAACCCATCGCGGTCCGCCAGGTTTTCGGCTTCCGCCCACAGACGGTCGATAGGTGACGGTGACCGCGAGATGATCGCCACAAGGATGTCGCGTTTGCTGGCAAAATAGTTGTACAGGCTGCCTTCGGCGATGTCGGCCGCCGCCGCGATCTCCCTAGTCGTGGCCTGCGCGTATCCCTCGGCGGCGAAGACCGAGGCAGCCGCCTCGAGGATCTCCTCCTGTCGGCGCTCGATACGGCGGTCGCGCCTGGACAGTGTATCCTGATGCTGTTCGTGTCTCATCGTGACTCCTTCCTGAATGTTCACTCATTTTCTGAGCACTCGCCCAAGCTTGTCAGAGTATAGGTGACCAAAGGCTCAATGCAAACGGTCACGTGCGAGATGTTGTCCACTGACTGCAGGCGTGGCACACACAACCCGCAATGTCCCCTTGAGTTAGCTGACGGCGTGCACACGCAACGACAGCCGGCCACCATTAAGGCCAGCCTTGCCCGGACGAGTGGCCGCAGACGAATCCTGACAATCGTTGTCGGCGTGCTATCGCAGCTCTCCTTGAACGCAGCGGGTTCTCTACCATACTGTCAACTATGTGGAGGAGACTTGGTAGTGCGTAAGCAATCAAGGTGGTGTTTGCTGCTGGCTGCGTTTGTTCTTGCTGTCCTCAATTCGGTCTTCGATGGATGGCTGTTCGTCCTTCCGAGCGGCTTGCTGTCCTTCGCGAGCAATGCTCTCTCGATGGCGCTGTCGATAGCAGCCGTGGTGTGGTTTGTCCTTGACCTGCTGGCGTCCTCCAGAACCGGGCATTCCGTGCGCGCAGCCGTCTATGTGACGTCATGGGTCCCGGCAACCCTCATCGTCGTCGCCGTCGACCTGTGGACACTCGTGGTGATGAGGCTGGGATGAGCCACAGGGACGTGCCGGTCACGGAGGGTGGAGCAAACGACGAGGAGTTAACCCGGCTGATGGCAAGTCTGCCCGGTATGGTCTACCGCGCCTCTGCCCAACCCCCGTTCATCTTCGAGATTGTCGGCGGAGGGTATGAGCGCATCTTTGGCCGCTCAGCCGAGGACCTCGTCGGGAAACCGGAGATTCTCGTGGAGACAATGCACCCCGACGACGCGTCTCGCTACATCGAAACCGTCACGGCCGCGGTCGACGGGAGAGAACCCTTCCATCTCGAGTACCACCTCAGCCAGCCCGACGGCACTGAGCGAGCCGTTTGGGAGCAAGGGCGCCCGCTGGTGATGCCTGATGGGAGACTCGTCATCGAGGGCAGCATCGTCGACATCGAGGAACCCGTCCATGCGCGCCTGGTCCAGGATGCCACGTACCGCATCTCTCATGCGGCGACATCCGCGGAGAACCTGCAGCAGTTGTACGAGCGCATCCACCATATCGTCGCCGAGTTGATGCCGTCAGAGAACCTGTACCTTGCACTCAGGGATCCGAAGACGGGGTTCATCGCGTATCCGTACTATGTCGACGAGTATGACGTCGTGCCCCCCGACCCTCAGATGGCCGAGACAGGGTTGACGGCATACGTCCTACGCACCGGCACACCGCTGCTCATGAGCGAGTTCAGCGAAGCGGAACCAGTCAGGTCGGGAAGCGTCACCCCTACGGGAACACCTCCCATCAGCTGGCTCGGTGTCCCGCTGCGGCTGAAGGGGACAGCAATCGGGGTCATCGCTGTCCAGGTCTACCATGGCTCCTATCGATACACGGAGGATGACCGCAACGTGCTGTCATTTGTCGGTGACCAGATTGCGATCGCCATCGATCGTCGACGTGCCGCAGTATCCATCCGGGAGAGTGAACTGCGCTATCGGTCCCTATTCGAAGACTCCCCTGTCGCTCTCTGGGAGGAGGATTTCTCCGAACTCAGCAAGCGTCTGAAGCAGGTGTTTCCGCCGGGAACGGGAGACGTCGCCTTGTGGCTGCACTCCCACCCCGAGGTCGTCCGGGAACTCGCATCGCTCGTCCGTGTCATCGATGTCAACCGTACAGCCCTCAGACTCACCGGTACCAGCCAGAAGAGTGAACTGCTCGGCTCTCTCATGTCCAGCATGCCTGACGAGGCCCTCGAGCGCTTCGAGCTCGAACTCGTCCACATCGCCGGCGGGGACCTCTCCTTCCAATGGGAAGGGGCTGCCTCGACCGCGCACGGTAAACCCCTCTTCATTTCGATGCACTGGATGGTCGCACCAGGTGGTGAGGAGAATCTACGCAGAGTACTTGTCGCGATGGTCGACGTCACCGACCGTGTCCGCGCGGAACGCGCATTGCAGGCCAGTGAACTCAAGTTCAAGGTGTTGTTCAACCAGGCCCAGGACGCCATCCTCCTCCACGTTCTCAACGCGGATGGCACGATGGGCCAGTTCATCGAGGCCAACGACGTCGCCTGTCGGTGGGTAGGCTGCACGCGCGAGGAATTGCGACACATGGATGTTGGCGACATCGTGGTCGGTCCGACCCCCGGTACCATGGAACAAATGGCGCGCCAGTTGAAGGAACAGGGGAAGACAACCTTCGCGATGGAACTGAAGGCCCGTGACGGCCATCATATCAGGACGGAGGTGAGCGCAAGCGTGTTCCCGCTGGAGGATCGGACAGTCGTTCTGTTCATCGCCCGCGACATCACTGAACGGCTACGTCTCGAAAGTGAGCTCCAGCGGATGGACAAGCTGGAATCGCTGGGCGTCCTTGCGGGTGGCATCGCGCATGATTTCAACAACATGATGACTGGTATCATCGGCAACATCAATCTCGCGCGCATCGAGGATGACACGGGCCACTCCCGCGAACTCCTAGAGGAAGCCGAGCGGGAGGTCCTCCAGGCCCGTGGGCTGACGCAGCAGTTGCTGACATTCGCGAAGGGAGGGGCTCCCGTCTGTTCCGTCCAGGACCTTGCTCATATCCTGCGGGAAGCTGTCAGCTTCGCCTTGCGCGGTTCTGACGTTTCGGCTTGTTTCGACCTGCCCGCGGATCTGTGGTGGGCAAGCGTCGACAAGGGGCAGCTGTCTCAGGTCTTCTCCAACATCGTCATCAACGCTGACGAGGCGATGCCTGCCGGAGGGACGATTTCCGTCATTGCACGCAACGTCACCGTAGACGAAGGCGCGTACCCAGACCTGGCTCCGGGCGATTATGTTCGCATCGACCTCAGCGACACTGGCGTAGGGATCGCCGAGACGGACCTTCGCAGGATCTTCGATCCGTTCTTCAGTACGAAGCGCCGCGGCAGCGGCCTTGGCCTGGCGACGTCCTATGCCATCGTCCACAAGCATGACGGATACATCGGCGTTGCCTCGACACCAGGTGCCGGCACGACCTTCTCGATCTTCCTGCCGGCTGCCCCTGCTGATCAATCCGGTCAGTCGTTTGAGACAGCGCCCTGGTTCAGCGGACACGGCCGTGTCCTGGTCATGGACGACGAACCCACGGTGCGACAGGTGGCAGTCGCGATGCTGAAGAAACTCGGATATGAGGCAGAAGCTGTCCTTGACGGGGCCAGCGCACTTCGTGCGGATGCAGCGGCCCGTACAGCCGGCCGGCCTTTCAGCATCATCATCATGGACCTGACGATCCCAGGCGGCATGGGTGGCGAAGAGGCGGTCATGGCCCTCCGCGCCCAGCGCACGACGGCGCGCCTCATCGCCTCGAGCGGATACGCGAACGACCCCGTCATGGCTCAGTACCGTTCCTACCAGTTCGACGCTGTCCTGGCAAAACCCTACAGCTTCACTGAATTGACGTCTGTCCTCGCGTCCCTCGCCGACCAGCAGTCCATCCTCGGTACTGATGTCTGACGTCGACAGGTTGCTGGATGCCGTCATGGCAGACCACAAAAACCACCAGTTCGAGGGCATCCTCGCGAAACCATATGACTTGAGGGGCTTGCAGCAGCTCTCGCCACGCAGCGCCCCTCTTGAATAGCAGAGCCTGAGCGTCACAATGGTCGTGTGTGGTTGTTCGTTCCCTGGCGATGGCGGCTCGGAGGAATGCGCGTGAAGGCCCCCCGTCTGCTCACGCTGGTCGTTTTGACTGCTGTTGTCGCAGCAATGCTGGGGATTCCGTCAGATGTTGCCGCAGCGCCTCCCAGCAGTGTCCTCATCCTCAACTCCTACCAGCAGGGCTACTCCTGGACGGACGGTGAGGTCACAGGGATCCGCAGTGTCCTCGGTGACTCGTCGTCCATCCAGCTCTCTGCAGAGTACCTCGACTGGCGCCGGTTCCCCTCGCAGGAGAACCTCGATCAGGTCGAGAAGCTGCTGCAGACCCGCTATGGCGCCAGCAAACCCGACGTCCTGATCGTCACTGACAATCCGGCGCTGGACTTTGCGCTGGACCACCGCAGCAGTCTGTTTGCCGGCGTACCCATTGTGTTCTGCGGCATCAACGACTATCAGTCGTCTCTGCTCAGGGGGGCGAAGGATGTGACCGGTGTGGCCGAGGAGATCGACCCCAATGGAACACTCGCTCTGGCGCTCAGGCTGCATGCGCACGCCACCAATGTCTACGTCATCACCGACTTCACTGAGACAGGCCTTGCCATTCGCCGGACTATCCAGAGCGCCATCCCAGAGTTTCAGGACCGCGCTGCGTTTACGTTCTCCCTTGACGCAACAGTCGCAGAGGTCATGGACACTGTGGCGGCACTCCCTGGCGGTACCATCATCCTGGCTGCCCCCTTCACCGGTGACGAGGGCGGCGTGTTCACAGACATACCGGCATTCACCGCTGAACTTGCCCGGCACACGGCGCTCCCAATTTACGGCATCTATGAACAGGGCCTGGGTCAAGGAATCGTCGGCGGCGTGCTCACAAGTCCTCAGATGCAGGGTACAAAAGCGGGCGAACTCGCTGTCCGCGTTCTGGCCGGTGAGCCTGCCGGTTCAATCCCAGTGGTGACCAGGCAGTCGACGTGCACGGCATTCGACTGGAACAGACTGGAGGCATTCGGCATTCCAGTGTCCAGCCTTCCTGTCGGGACCACGGTGATCAACCGCCCCGTCACCATCCTGGACACCAACCGCTCGCTGGTCGTCCTCACTGCCGTGGTCATGCTGCTGCTGGTGCTGGGCATCGCCTTCCTTGGGGTCAATGATGTCCGGCGCGAACGGGCCGAGGCCAGGGCTCTTCGCCTGGCTACCGCCATCGAACAGGCCTCCGAGGCCATCGCCATCACAGATCCCGACGGCGTCATTACGTACATCAACCCTGCATTCGAGCATGCCACCGGGTTCCCGGACGCGGACAGCACAGGACACAACATCCGAGAACTCCTGGGTGACGAGGTTGCAGCACCTCTCGAACGGCGCGAACAGGAACACCTGACCACCTACGACAGCTGGAAGAAGAAGATCACCAGCGCTCGCAAGGATGGCAGCCTGGTGGAACTCGACTTGACGGTCAGTCCCGTCCGAGGCCCCGGCGACAAGGTCGCAAACTACACCTACGTCGGGCGTGACATCACACAGGAGGCTGCTCTCGAGGAGCAGTTGCGCCAGTCCCAGAAGCTGGAAGGGATCGGACTCCTTGCTGGTGGTGTCGCCCACGATTTCAACAACATCCTGACGGGCATCCTGGGATATGCCAATATGCTGGAGCCGGACGCCGCTCCGGGGAGTACCATGCAGGAGGGTCTGCATGTCATCCAGCAGGCGGCCGAGCGAGCTGCCGAACTCACCAAACAGCTGCTGAGCTTCGCGAGGCGGGGCAAACGCCAGAACACCGCCGTCGACATCAACAGCACCATCCTCGAGGTCGTGTCGCTTCTCACCCGAACGGTCAACAAGAACATCAGTGTGACCGAACACTTCAATACGGACCAGGCGACCGTCCTAGGAGATCCCGGACAACTCCAGCAAGTCGCCCTCAACTTGGCCATCAACGGGCGCGACGCAATGCCGCAGGGTGGGAGCCTGACGTTCCGGACTTGGCGCCAGGTCCTCGACGCCGAGCGCCTCGTCGCTCATCCTGGAGCGAGCCCGGGCGTGTTCGTCGCACTGTCCGTCTCGGACACTGGCGTTGGCATCGAGAAGAAGAACCTCCGCCGCATCTTCGAGCCCTTCTTCACAACCAAGGCCGTGGACAAGGGGACCGGTATGGGACTGGCTATGGTGTATGGGATCGTGAAGGCACATCGGGGGTTCATCGACGTCGAGAGCGACATCGGCAAGGGGACCACGTTTACCGTGTACATCCCGGCGACCGACGTCGTCCCTGCAGCGGTCCACCCTGCGGATCTCACGCGTTCTGGCCACGGGCGGATCCTGGTCGTCGATGACGAAGAAGTCGTCCGCAAGTTGGCGCGCGAGATGCTGCGCCGGGCCGGATACAACGTTGTCACTGCCGCCGGTGCCACAGAGGCGGTCACATGGTACCGCGCGCATCCCCACGAAGCCGACCTCGTCATCATCGACATGGTCATGCCCGGCAAGGATGGTCAGGAATGCTTCAAAGCCCTCAAGGCTATCGATCCCGCCGTGCGCGCCATCCTGTCGACGGGCTACGGTCTGGATGGACACGCGCAGGATACCCTCGATGCAGGCATGGTCGGCTACGTACAGAAGCCGTATCACATGCAGGACCTTATCACTGCAGTCACCGACGCACTGGCAGACCAGCCGTCCTGAGTTGCCACCGGTCTCCCTGCAAAGCGTCTGCCCGGTCCCGTCAACCACGGGACCGGGCAGATTCACCAGTGAAAATGTTACGGCGTCTAGCGGAAGACGACGCCTACCCGCTTGACGACGATATTGTTGACCTTCGGACGCAGCAATTTCGCTTCCACTGCCAGGTACTTCGCCCGGGCAGCCTGTTCCTCTGCCGTCACGGTCGCCTGCGTTTGTGCCGCCAGCACTGCTAGCTGCTGTTGAAGGTCGTTCACCTTCTGCTGGAGAT
>JAPLGK010000155.1 GCA_026390195.1 Caldisericota bacterium | reverse complement strand
CCACCTGCCATCCGGAATCCGACAGTTCTACACGACAGTGTACAGATAGGTCAGATTCTTTCATGTGCCTCCTCGGGCGTCAGATAGGCATCGCGAACATGGTAGAACGAGATGAGGGACGTGAGAAAATAGTCCTTGACGGCACCGATCTCACCCAGCGTGAGCTGTGACTCGGCAAGTTGACCGTCGGCAATGCGGGCGTTGACAACCGCATCGATGACTCCTTCCAGAGCTGGTTTGTCCACCCTGGCAAGCGAACGCGCCGCGGCTTCAACGCCGTCGGCGAGGAAGACAAGGGAGGACTCCCTCGTGTGTGGCTTGGGCCCCTGGTACCGAAACGTGTCAGCTGAGAGGTTTGTCTGCTCGGCGGACGCCTTGTCGTAGAAGAACCGGACAACAGTCGTGCCATGGTGCTCGGCGATGATATCGACCACCTCGGGCGGCAGGTGATTGCTCCCTGCAATCGTAACACCTGCCTGGACGTGCTCCAGGATTACCTTGGTACTCAGCTCCGGCGAGATATCCTCGTGGATGTTCGGCAGTTCTCCGCGGTTTTCGCCGAAGAACTGTGGATGCAGAAGTTTGCCGATGTCATGGTAGTAACCCCCAACGCGAGCCATCAGCCAGTTTGCACCGATACGCTGAGCTGCGCCTGCTGCAAGATTGGCCACGTTCAGGCTGTGATGGTACGTCCCCGGGGCGCTTTCGAACAGTTGCGCCAGAAGCTTGCTTCCGGTATCCAGAAGCTCGCGCAGCCTCATGACCGTGGCGACGTTGAACAGTCGCTCGAAAACCAGGGTCAGTCCTAGCGCAAACACAGCTGCAATAACCCCCCCTGCGACCAGGTACCCGGCGTTGGCAGCAATCACCGATAGCCGCTGTTCGCTGAGCCCGGCAAGAGCGCCATAGATAAGACCGGCTGATACGCCGGCAATTGGCCCAGCGATAAGAAGGGCACTCATCTTGTTCGCCTTCCGCATGACGATGAACACGGAAATGGCCCCCACGACGAGCCCCGAGAGCACTTCCACAGGCATCGGCACCATAATCCACGTCATGACCATCAGGGCAAGGCCGAAGACCGTGGCAAGGGCACCCTCGAAGAAAACGAACCCGAGCAGCATGCAGAGAAAGAACGGGGTCATCGTTGGCGCCACGCCACCGGCGAGCCAGCCGATCGCAATGCAGGAGCCGCCGATGATTCCTGTCTCCATCAACAGAGGTTCGGTCCGGGCTTTCGCTGCACCCAGGAGCATGACGGCCAGCGCGACCGTTCCCCACGCGATCAACGCGGCCAGCATCTGAGACACAACATTTCGGAGAGCGCGAGGTCCCCAGACTAGGCCCGTACTCAACAGCAGGTCGACTGTGCTCTGGTCCAGTACACTCCCCTTCTTCACGACGGGGGTACCGGCGAGGATGGTCGAGACGACCGGCGATACAGAGGAAGCAGCCTTGTCACGCGCAAGCAGAGTTGCCTGCTGATCGTACATGAGGTTCGAAGACACGAAACGAGCAGCGAGGAGGTACGCCGAGCGTACCTGGTTGTCGGAAATACCGTACTTCTTGAGTTCCGTGTTGATGCTCTCGCGGGCAGCAGGGAGGCTTCCCTCGAGCACGCCGCGACCCATGACTGTCGTCAGTGCCTGACGCGCCGCCGTCTTCGACGACTGAACCTCCGACTCCGAACAAGTCGCGAGGTACTTCGTCGTTGCACCTGCCGAGGTCATGAGCAATGCCGCGATCCGCTGAGACTCCTGGTCCGCGGTGAGATCCT
The DNA here is from genome assembly GCA_026390195.1 of Caldisericota bacterium. Classification (GTDB taxonomy): domain Bacteria; phylum Caldisericota; class Caldisericia; order Cryosericales; family Cryosericaceae; genus Cryosericum. Next base: position 11,251 of record JAPLGK010000155.1, on the reverse strand, counting down.
GCGTGCGTATGCTGATGACCTTCGCCATGATGTCTTCGAAGGCAGTGATCGCCACCGGCAGCCGCGAGCTGTCGAACCCATAGATAGGAGCGACCTCGTCCATTGCGCGCTTGCGAAGGTCCTCAGTTCTGGCATCATCGACATAGACGATGTCTCGCCTGGAGACCATGTCGGCGTCGACGACGGTGCCTTCAGACACTCTTCTGCGCACGGGCATGAACGGAAGAGCGCACAGCACGGCGGAGAGAAGTGCTACCAGGATGAACACCAGTGTGCCGGTCCGTCTGAACCGTGCGAGCCGGAGAACAAGGCTATGACGAGCACTTCGGAGGAAGTGAGCTATTCTAGTCTGTCTGGTCATTGGTGCTGCCGTCCGCCTCGTTTCTGTGCTTTCTTGCACGGAAGAATGTCATGCTAACGTCTCCGTAGCGCCTTTCCTTGTATCTCTCCAAGTCTATCGCTGGGCCGTCATACCGTTCATGCACGGGTTGCCTTGATGCATGCTCCATAACTATGATACAGCTGTCTGCTCCGTCGCGCAAATGCTCGGACAGGGTGACAAGGAGCCCTTCCTGCAATCCGGAGTCAAAGGGCGGGTCTGCAAAGAGGACGTCGAACTCCGTTCCCTGCAATCCGCTCACGTATCCATCAGCATCGCCCTTGATGACAGCGGCCTGCTCCTGGAGCGCAAGCATTCGCAAGTTGTCAAGGATGAGACGCACTGAGCGATTGTCCGCATCGACAAAGGTTGCGTGTGCCGCTCCGTTGCTGAGTGCTTCTATGCCAACCGCACCAGTGCCGCTGCAGACGTCGATGAACCGCGCTCCAGCAAGAACCGGTCGCAGCATGTCCATGACGGCCTCTCGCGCCTTGTCGGACGTAGGGCGCAGCCATGGTCCCTTCCCGAGTGTCTTCAGCGAACGGCCCTTCAGCGTGCCTGAACCGATGATCATGTCAGTTGTCCTCCATGCCTGGCTTTGAATCGGGGTACCGGAGCAACAGCATATGGGCCATATCCGCATGTTCCGCAGCACCAAGTGTTGGGTCACGTTCCAGGAGCTCCGAGGCGGCTTCTCGGATCTCCGGAAGAGCCGAAAGGTCGCGGTAGGTCAGCAGGGCCGTAGAGCCAAACAGTGGAACGTCATAGCCATGCTGAACCGTCCCAAGGATGTCGCCGGGTCCTCGCAGCTTCAGGTCTTCCTCGGCGATCTGGAACCCATCGTCAGAGTCGACCAGGACCTGCAGGCGTTCGGTACCGTCGGGGGTTACGTTGCCCTGGATGAGTATGCAATGGGAGACCGAGGATCCTCGGCCGACTCTTCCACGGAGTTGATGGAGCGTAGCAAGCCCAAATCTCTCCGCATCCTCGATGACCATGACACTTGCGTTCGGCACATCGACACCGACTTCGACGACAGTCGTCGCAACCAGGGCGTCCAGATTCCCCAACCGGAAGGCATTCATGGCAGACTCCTTCTCACTGCTCTTCATGCGTCCGTGCAGCGACGCAATGCGCAGGCCCTTCAGGCCGCCTTCGGTCAGCTCCCGCATCGTCTCCTCGACTGATGCGGTGCCGTCTCCATCGTCCGAAGCCGGGTCGATGGCGGGGACCACGACAAATGCCTGCCTGCCTTCAGCTATCTCTTCACGCACCATGGCATAGGCGGTGTCGCGTTTGGCAGCCGTCAGGAGATGCGTCTGGATCGGGAACCGCCCAGGGGGTTTCTCCAGCAGTTCGGAAATGTCGAGATCACCGTATATGGTCAGAGCCAGCGTTCTCGGAATCGGGGTCGCGCTCATGACGAGTGAGTGTGGCTCATTGCCCTTCGTTCCCAAAGCTGCGCGCTGAGCAACTCCAAAACGATGCTGTTCATCGACCACACTCAGACCGAGACGCTCGAATGCCACCCCCTCCTCGAGAATGGCGTGCGTGCCGACGAGACAGTCGATTTCACCGGTTGCGACAGCGCTCAGGATGCTCCTGCGCTGGGACTTGGTCACCCCTCCAGTCAGCGTAGCGACTCGCACCCCGAGAGGAGCAAGCATCTCCTGGAGAACGCGTCCCGTCTGCTCCGCGAGAATCTCAGTGGGACTCAGGACGGCGCTCTGGCATCTGGCCACCTTGGCAGCATACGCCGCGTACCCGGCCACCGCCGTCTTTCCTGAACCAACGTCCCCGTGGAGCAGCCGGTGCATCTGCCTCGGTCTGCGCACGTCCCCCTCGATGTCTCGCATGGCCGCTGTCTGAGACGCAGTCGGAACGAAGGGCAGCACCCCGACATAGCGCTCAACCGTTCCCTTGGGCAGGTCGAACGGGGTTCCCGGGACATCCTGTTCGGCATGCCTGCGCATCAGGACTCTCAGCTCAAAGAGAAACAGGCTATCAAACGCAAACCGGCTCCGCGCCTTTTCCGCCTCGTGTTCATCGGTCGGGAAGTGCAGGGAGCGGTAGCTCCAAGCGAGGTCGGGCAGCTGGAAGTGCGAAGCCACGTCCCGTGGCAGATACTCGGCGGCCGCAGAGGGAATCCGGCCTGCTGCACGCCACACATGAGCCCGCAGTCCCTTCTGTGTAACGCCCGAGGTGAGGTGATAGAGCGGTACGATGCGGTTCATATGCAGTTGAGCCGCCGGCGTTCCCGACTCCTCGAAAGCCGGCTGCATCAGCTGAGCCCCTTCGAACGAGTTCTCCAGTCTCCCGTAGAAGTCGTAGTCGTGTCCGGCCTGAAGTCTGCTCCGCACGAATCGGTTGTTGAACCAGACGAGATGGAGCACGCGCCCGCCGGGGTCCCTGGCTGCCGCCTTGACCAGCAGAACCTTTCGTCGGATCTCAGTAACCGCTAGCACACGTGCTTTGATGAGGACCATCTGCCCAAGCGACTCGCGCGACAGCTCCGTGGGGTGGCGCAGGTCGAGGTAGCCTTTGGGCGCGTGCTGGAGAAGATCGGCAATGCTGGCGACACCGAGTTTCGCCATGATCTCTCGAACGCGCGGTCCGACTCCCCACAGTGTGGACACCGGTTCTTCGAGGACGTGCAGCAAGGCCTTCATGCTGTCGGGGAGAGGCTTCGGCACAGGCGTTGCACACGCCGGAGGTGCGCCCGCTTGAAGTGGCGACCCGGCAGTCGGAGGCGTCGAGTTCTCCAGAAGGGCAAGAAGTGCGCAACACCTGTCTGCCCGCGCGCGGTTCGGCAGGAACTGATAGTCGACCAGCAAGGATCGCAGCTCGTTCGATACGCCGCGCTCCGCTGCAGGCTGTGTCTGCGTGAAAGAGCCTTCTACGGTCGCCAGGCCCAGCCGCGCAAACCCGCCTACTGCGGCATCATCCTGACAGCCGCGCTTGAGTTCCAGGCGCACCAGACCCCGTAGGAGCTCTTTCCAGGTATCTGATTCGGCTGGACTGCCTCCGCTGCTCACTGGGTCGCTGAACCTGGAGATTCCTGCAGCGGTCTAGGAGATGTCCGCAAGGAAGCTCGCACCCGCGACAGGCGCCACTCCGAGGTACTCCGACACGGTGGCTCCAAGGTCCGCAAACGTTTCGCGGACTCCCAGGTATGTTCCGCCACGGCGGGAGGGCGAGTATGCGAGAACGGGCACGTACTCGCGTGTATGGTCCGTATGCGCAGTGAACGTCGGATCGCAGCCATGGTCGGCAGAGAGGAACAGGATATCGTCATGCTTCAACGACCTCAGCAACTCTGGGATCGCCTCATCGAAGCGCTCCAGGGCAACGGCATAGCCGGCCACGTTGCGGCGGTGGCCGAAGAGCATGTCAAAGTCGACGAGGTTGGTGAACAGCAACCCTTCCCAGTTGTTGGCTTTGACCAGCTCGATCGTCTTCTGGATACCTTCTTCATTGTTCTCGGTGTGGAAATGCTGTGTGAACCCCTCACCCGCAAACAGGTCGTAGGTCTTGCCCACGCCGATGACATCCAGGCCGGCCTTGCTTACCTGGGTGAGGGTGGTTGGGCCCAGCGGCTGAGCGACATAGTCGTGGCGGTCGGGCGTCCGCACGAAGTTCCCGGGCGTCCCGGTGAACGGACGCGCGATGACGCGACCGACCAGGTGCTCACCCTGCAGAATCTCGCGCCGACTGATCTCGCACATCTCATACAGCTTGTCCAGGGGGATGATGTCATTGTGGGCGGCAATCTGGAACACCGAGTCGGCGGACGTGTAGACAATCGGATATCCTGTACGCATATGCTCTTCGCCCAGTTCCGCGATGATTGTGGTCCCGGACTCTGGCCGGTTGCCCAGAGCCTTCGTATTGAAGCGCTGTTCGAAGGCTTTCATGACTTCAGGCGGAAAACCGTTAGGATACGTAGGGAACGGTCTTGTCAGTGTCAGTCCCATCATCTCCCAGTGACCACTCACAGAATCCTTCCCCCTGGCTTTCGCCTCCATGATCCCGAACGAACCCACGGGGCTGTCGAAACGCAGGTCTAGCAGATACTTCAGGCCCAGTTCCTCGAGATGAGGGAGCCGGAAACCCGGCACGCTCTTGTAGATATGGCGGAGTGTGTCCGAACCACCATCCCCATAGAGGAACGCATCCTTGGCTGCGCCGATGCCGACGCTGTCCAGGACAATGACGATTGCTCTCTTCTTCATGGCTTGTTCATCCCTTCCTTTGCACTGGTGTCCTTCAGCGCCTGTCGACGGTGCCTACGACGCCGAGCCGGCCCCAGCACGAATTCGCCGATGGCGGTGATGCCCCCGGCGCCCATCTTAACGTAGTGATCGAAAAAGCGCCAGATCAGGATGAAAGCCCCCAGGATGCCATGCGGAACAAACGCCGCAAACAGGGCAACCGCGCCGAGCTCGGCTCCGACCGAGGCGCCAGGAGTGGGAAAATAGGCTACGGCGAGGTAGTAGATGAGGGTCGCCACAACAATCTGGGTGATCGACGACGTCACGCCAAGTCCATACAGCAGGATGATCGGCGTCAGCACAACGAGACCCCAGGAGACGAAACAGTAGGCCAGACCCTTGACAAGCAGTGGTCGATTGGCCTTGACGGCCGTCTCTCGCGCGCGCAGGCTATCCTTTGCGAATCTCTCCACACGGCGTGCTAGTCGCTGGAAAAACCTTGCCCGCGCATTGAGGGTCGGCGCTGGACGCTGAATCAGCCTGTCGATGTAGTCATTGATCCACTGGAGTCGGATCAGACAAAACACGAGAATAGCGAAGTTGGCCACGTAGGCCGCGATGCCGATGTAGAGGACGAGACGGAACCGATTGCCGACCCCCAGGCTCCGGCCAGAGAAGAATAGCCAGACCGGCACAAAAACGAGAACGACCATCTGGGAAATACCGGCGAGGATCGCCTTGATGGCAAACACCATCGCCGAATCCGCGACGTTGATTGAGTCCTCCTTGAACAGCATGTACATCTGGGCCGGCTCACCTCCGCCTGCCTCGAACGGTGTCACCCTGGCAAAGAACTCGCCCACGAGGATGTTGCGCATGGCAGTGCGGAACGTGATCCGCAGGCCGACCGACCCGACGATTGCCTGCAACCGAAGCGCTTGAACAACGATTTCAAGGAAGATGAGGACGAGCGCGGCCAGAATATAGCCGGGATTGAGGGACTTCACCACGTTCACGATGTTCATCTGATGCGAAATGAGTGAGAGCGCGAAGAAACCGAGTGCTCCGAATCCCAATGCTCCCGCAAGCTTCCAGACAATACTCCAGACGTTGGTGATCTCGGGACGATCGGCGGCCGGCGGCAGAGGTTGAGGGTGCGCGGCCACGAGCTCAGGCTGACTAACGCCGTGATCCTCTGGGCTCAACGTGACAGGCTCGGTACGGTCACGGTGCGTCCCCGTCGTCGGGAGACTGCCATCTATGCGTTCTTCGCCAGTTGCCATAGTCGATCCAGTTCCTCTGGGGATGCTGTCGAGATCTCGACCTGCTGCTGTGTCGCATACTCACGAACGCGACGGTATCGGTCGCGAAACTTGTCAAATGAGTGGCGCAGGGCCTTGACGGGGTTGACACCTGAAAGCCGTGCGACGTTGAGTGCAGAAAAGAGGACGTCCCCCAGCTCCATGGCCAGCGCATCTTCGTCCCTGGACGGAGCGTTCAGTTCCTCTCCCAGCTCGCGGGACTCCTCGAGCAGCTTTTCATAGGCCTGCTCCGCCGATTCGAAATCGAACCCGTCGAAACGGGCAGTCTCCTGGCATAGCAACGCGTTTTCGATGGACGAAAGTAGTTTCGCACTGTCGACAAAGTGCTTCTTCCGACCCTCCAGAGTCTTGAGCTTCTGCCAGTTCTCCAGCACTTGGTCGCTCGATGCCGCCGAAATGCTGCCGAAAACGTGCGGATGCCTGAATGTCAGCTTGGCGTCAACGGTCCGAACCACGTCGCAGATATCGAATCCATCTTCCTCGCGGGCGATTTCCGACTGGATGAACACCTGCAGCAGCAGGTCCCCGAGTTCCTCTTCGAGGTTATCCGCGCTGTCTCTCTGTATGGCGAGAGCCACCTCGTAGGACTCCTCCAGAAGCGTATCCAGAAGCGACACATGCGTCTGCTGGCGGTCCCACGGACACTTCTGGCGCAACTCGGCAATGAGCAGCCTGAACTCCTCAAGAGTCGTATACTTGGTGCCAACGAGGGGCCAGAGAGCATCGGCCAGCCGTATCGCCTCCCGAGTCACATCGTCGGCCTCGATTGCCGGAGCATGAGACAGCCCAGGCAGTCGGCCGAGAAGCCCCACAACAACGGACGCCATGTCGACGGGACACAAACAGATGACCGTGCCATAGTGCCGACCTGCAAAACGTATCCACGTCAGGAAACCGATTGCCTCTACCGGATCCAGCAGGGTTCGGACCGAGGTTGGCAGCAACCGGATGCTGGAGGCCGACGCATAGACCAGAGGATCCGTTCCGGCCGGCACCGCCAAGGCAACGTGCCGTCCACTGTCGATTAACGACTGCAGGTGAAGGTCCTGCTCAGCAATGATGCGTATCTCATATTTATCCATCTTTTTAGTGTACCGTTTCCGGCCCCGAAAGCAACCATGAAAGCAGTGAGAGCGGCTTCTGGTCGGCCTTCATGGGAAGGACCACCGAGTCGCGCACGGTTCGGGCGTGGGCGACCTGGTCGATATGGGCGCGAAGGAACCGCGTGGCTGCTTCCTCACCGGCGAATTCCAGCACAAGCGCGCGACCCGACTCTTTGACGGACGACACGCCGAGCGGAATCAGCGACAGTTCGAGGCGCTTCAGCGCAAAGATCCCCAATACTTCAGGAGGAAGAGCTCCGTAGCGGTCGACGGTTCGCTCTTCGAGTGCTGTCAGATCCTGCCCGCCAGCCCGTTCGACAGCGTTGTAGAGCGCCAGCCGTTCTCCTGAGTCGGCCACATAGGGCTCAGGGATGAAGGCGGACATCCCAAGAATGATCACGGGCTTCGCCACAGGCTCCGAGTACTGGCCCCGTACTCTCATGATCTCATCCTCGACCATTGAGAGGAACATGTGGTACCCGACGTCGGAGAACCGGCCACTCTGCTTCACGCCCAGGACGTCACCGGCGCCACGAAGCTCCAGGTCCTTGAGAGCGACCTGCAGGCCGGCCCCGAAGTCCACAGCCGAGGCAATGGCCTCGAGACGCTTGAACGCGACCGATTCGCGCAGGACGCCATGCGAATGGAAGAAATAGGCATAGGCATGACGCCCCGCACGACCTACCCGGCCACGCAGCTGATAGAGCTGGGCAAGTCCGAAGCGCTCTCCCTCGTCGATGATGATCGTGTTGACGTTGGGGAGATCGAGTCCTGCTTCGATGATGGTGGTCGACAGGAGGATGTCATACTTGCCTTCGTAGAAGTCCAGCATGATCTGTTCCAGAACTTCACTCCTCAGCTGCCCATGCGCTACGGCGATGCGAGCCTCCGGAAACAATCGGGCGAGCAGCACGAACCGGGCCTCGATGTCCATGATGCGGTTGTGGACAAAGTATACTTGCCCGTGACGCCCCAGCTCAGCGCGAACAGCTCGCGTCAGTTGCTCCTCGTCGAAGGGCATCAGGAACGTTCTAATGGGATACCGGCCGACCGGGGGCGTGTTGATGAGGGAGATGTCCCGGATACCTACGATCGATGATTCCAGCGTGCGTGGGATGGGTGTGGCGCTGAGAGTCAGCACATCGACCTCAGCTTTCATCTTCTTGATCTTCTCCTTGTCCAGGACGCCGAAGAGCTGTTCCTCGTCGACAATCATCAGGCCGATGTCCTTGAAGTCCCCTGCCATGTTCAGGACCTTGTGCGTGCCGACGGCGATGTCGACACCGCCCTCGTGCAGGAGCTTGCGGTCGGCCGTCAGCTCCCTAGAGCCTACCATCCTCGAGAACAGCGCAACCTTGTAGCCAATGGGCTCAAAGCGTTCCTCCAGGTTGCGGAAGTGCTGCATCGCCAGGATGGTCGTCGGGGCGACGACAGCGACCTGTTTGCCATTTGCGACCGCACGCGCAGCCGCCCGTATGGCAACCTCGGTCTTCCCGAAGCCTACATCCCCGCACACCAGACGATCCATCGGCTTACCCGCCCCCATGTCGCTGAGGACGTCGGCGATAGCCTTCGACTGATCGGGCGTCAACTCGTAGGCGAAGGCGTCGACGACCGGTACCTCCAACTCTGGATTTGGCTTGAACATATAGCCCTCGCGCGCATGGCGTTTGGCCGCTGTCTCGAGCAATTCGTGGGCGATGCGCCGCGCATCTTCTGCGGCCTCCTTGCGCACCCGTTTCCACTTCCTCGATCCTGGTTCGTCAAGGGTTATCTCCGTGTGGTCCCCAACATACTTCTCGAGATATCCCAGGCGTTCGACAGGCACGTGGAGCAGCGAATGATCCTTGTACTCCAGCGAGATGTAGTCCCGGGTCACACCGTCGACCGTCATGGCGTTCATGCCCCTGAACACGCCGATGCCGTAGTCCCGGTGGACGACGTAGTCGCCTTCGTGCAGGTCCTCGAGACGCGAGATAGCCTGAGAGAAGCGGGTCGTCTTCTTGGGACTCATCGTGGCCCTCGGGAACAGTTCCCTGTCCGTCAGAACCGTGAATCCCTCTGCTGCAAACCCCGCCAACAGGGAGCCCTTGATCACGGCAAGCCTTACCATGACGCCAGGGTCCTCGACCGTATCCATCACCAGATGCCGGGCCTTGTCAGGATTCCATGACACGACGTCGATTGCCGTCTCTCCGGGGGCGTGAAGGCCGAGGTACTCGCTGAAGGAACCCGACAGCGTCAGTGGGGGCAGCTCGCGGGAGGCCGGCGTCAGGGCGTCCCGGGCTGAGGTGGTGGTGAGGGAAATCGACCGCGCGAAACCGCCCAGAGCCCGTCTGGCAGTCTGCTCCACCTGGTCGAGCGCGCTGGACGATGGCACGAAGCCAGTCTGAACGCTCCGATCGTAGAGTTCCCGCGCAGAGTCGAAGATCTGCGTCAGCTCGGCTTCGGGGTCGACGTCGGCAAACAGCGCTATGGCGCGGGGTCCGAGCAAGCCGGCGAGACCTCCGCACCTGCGCTCCGGATCGGCATACTGATAGAGGTAGTAGTTGACCCCCTTGCTGTTCGTCGTCGAAATGAAGGACTCCAGGTCTTCGAGAAACGTCGCCTCCTGTTCCTCGCTTCCTTCAACGGCCTTGTGCTCCTTTTTCCACCGTTCCGCAGCCACAGCGGCGAAACTCTGACGGGCCTCCCGATCCAGCAGGACGGGATACGGCGGCAAGATTCCGACGGACGACACAGGCTCGACTGACTGCTGCGTCACGGGGTCGAACAGCTTGATACGGCTGATGACATTGCCTTCGAGCACAATGCGCGCCGGGTACTCTCCGACCTGCGAGTACAGATCGAACACGTTGCCGCGCATGCTGAACTGGCTCATCTCGGTGACCGATGAAACCCCTTCGTACCCCATCTCCAAGAGCCTGAGCGCCAGCGAGTGTGGGATGATGCGATCCCCGACAGTCAGCGTGGAAGCAAGTTCTGTGAAATCGCGAGCGGGGATGGATGGGTCGATGAGCCCCTGGGCCGTCGTGAAAACGACGGTCTCCGCATGAGCATAGATTTGATCGAGGGCTCGAGCTCGAGCGAATGACAGCGGACGCGAGTACTGCGTGTATTCCATGAGCTCGACGCCCAGCTCGGGCAGGACCACGAAGGGGCGCGCGCCAGAGGTCGCCCCGGTGATGCCCCGGACCATCGAAGACAGTTCCTCCGCACGGTCGACGCTTGGACAAACGACTACGACGGGTCGAGGACAACCTGTGACCAACGCCGCCAGCAGCAGCTGCCGATAGCCGCTCGATGGACTGGACACGGTGATGGAGCCCGGTTGTTCCAGCAGCTGCGCGAGTCTGACGAACAGTTCCGGAGCGCTGGCCCGTGCCTGCTGCAGCAGCAGGTCGAACGAACCAGACTGCATCAGCTGTTGGCCACCTTGCGGTTGAACATGTTCTGCGCAGCCATCAGCCCATCACAGACAATGGTTCGGACGACAGTCGGCGACTTCGCAATGGCGTCGATGATGCTTGCCTGCTCGGACCTGGAGAATCTTGACAGCATGTGCTCGATGTCGCAGTCCCTGCTGCGTGGCTTGTCGATGCCGACGCGGACCCGCACAAATCCCTTTCCACCACACTTGTCGACAATCGACCGGACACCCTTGTGACCCGCGGCTGTGGCGTTGAAGCTCACTCTGACCGCCCCGACCGGCAAGTCCATCTCGTCATGGATCACGATAAGATTCTCGAGAAGAATGTTGCGTTCCTTCATCATTGGAGCGATACCGACGCCTGAACTGTTCATGAAGGTCTGAGGCTTCACCAGCACGATCCTGACGGGTTCCGGCCCCTGACAGAGAGCCAGGTCGACGGCAGCCCAGTGCGCCAGTCGATTGTGGTTGAACCTGTGAACCTTGAAGGAATGCGCGATAGCGTCGAGGGCCATAAAGCCCACGTTATGTCGTGTCTCCTCGTATTCGGGCCCCGGGTTGCCCAGCCCTGCGATCATAATCGTTTTCACAGATGGTATACTACTCCGGAGAGGCCCGATTTCAAGCTCTGAACGGTTGACAGGAGCCTCGAACACAGTATACTCTCTTCGCATTGGTCGGGTTCCCTAAGCGCCGAAAGGCCGCCTCGACCGAGCAATTCCTCATGGAGGTAGTCTATGTACGCTGTTATTGAAGCAGCAGGAAGGCAGTATCGGGTCGAGCTCGGCGAGACCGTCAAGATGGAA
>JAPLGK010000107.1 GCA_026390195.1 Caldisericota bacterium | reverse complement strand
GAGGGCCTGCAGAAGCACACCACTTCTGTCATCGACTACATGAAGAACAAGGCGTACTTCCCGACCTTCTCCAAGTATGGCACGACGGATGTCACAGACTGGTGTGACAGCGTTGGCGTCATCCCCGTCAACAACTTCCAGCATGCGCAGTATGCCAAGAAGGACCGCATCAATGGCAAGTACATGCGAGAGCAGATATATGTGCGCGACAAGGGCTGCTACGCGTGTCCTCTGGGCTGTTCCACCTACACATATTCGAAGAAGTACAATGTCTACGTCGAAGGCCCCGAGTACGAGACGATCGGCCTGATGGGCTCCAACCTCGGCATGGACAGCATCGAGGAAATCGCGGTATTGAACGCCGACGTCGACAATCTTGGCATGGACTCCATCTCTTCTGGATCGGCGGTAGCTTTTGCCATGGAACTGTATCAGCGTGGAATCCTGACAAAGGAAGATTTCGGTGGACTGGAGATGACCTGGGGAAACGTGGATGCTGCACGTGCATTCCTGAGGCTTATCGCTTCTCGACAAGGGATCGGAGCGACATTCGCAGAAGGAGCTCTTGCCGCTGCACGCATCATCGGCAGGGATACCGAGAAATATGTCGTGCAGGTAAAGGGACTGGACTACTCCGCCTACGATACACATGCTGCGCCGGCCATGATGCTCGCATACATGACCTCGGACATCGGAGCCCAGCATACGCGTGCATGGGCTATTGTGCAGGACATCACCATGGGGCGCGGCACCACTGAAGGGAAGGGACAGGTGGTGTATGACTTGCAGCACCTGCGTCCTCTCATGGAAGTGCTGGGCGTCTGCCGCTTCCCGTGGCTCGAGGTGAAGGTCGACTGGGAGGACTACGTCACCGCGCTGAACCTGGTCACCGGACAGGACTACACGACGAAGGGGCTGTTCGCCTTCAGTGAGAAGGTGTGGAACCTGACGCGAGCGTTCTGGACCCGTGAGGTGGACGGGTTCGGACGTGCCTACGACCAGCCACCCGCCAGAATGTATGAGGAGATGCCCGATGGCCCCACGAAGGGCACTCGCGTGACGCAGGAGATGGTGGACCAGCTCCTTGACGGCTACTACCAAGCGTACCACTGGGACCAGAACGGACTGCCGACAGCCCAGAGGCTGCGTGAGGTTGGCCTGGGCTATGTCGCGGACGACTTGGTGAAGCGGGGAAGAATCCAGGACTGAGTCTTCATGTGAGGCTGGAAGCAGGAACGCCCAGGCAGATGCCTGGGCGTTTTCTGGTTGTCGAGTGCGCTCGGCCGGCTCAGTTGCGGGCCACGGCACCGAAGAAAATCTGCCAGGCGAGAGCAGACTTGGCGACCAGTGAGAGCAGGACATACACGCGTTCGCCGAAGATGTAGTCACGCCACTTCCCGACCTTCCGGTACTGCAGGACCATGTTGATGGCGAAGCAGTTGAAGAAGACGAAGATCGTTCCAAGGATGTAGTAGACGAAGGTGGGGACCGTCCCCGTCGCGCTGGCAGCGGCACTGAAGAAGTACATACAGATGACGACCCAGGGAACGAGGCCGATGAAGGAGCCGAAGATGAACGATGTCCAGTCGGTCCGAGCTGTCGTTTGGTTGTGAAGTTCCATCATGAGCCCGAACAGGTTCATCGCCGCATTCAGACAGAATATCATGATGGCACTGGAAAGGTCGTACATGCCAGAAAGCTCAGCGATGATGACGATCATGACCGACGAGCTCAACGCATATTCGTACCATCGGATGTAGTTGATGCCGCGCTGCAGGTTTGCCTTGTACCATTCAAACACGCCGGGCAGTATGGTCACGAAGTGTGCGATTGCCGACAGCAGAAGGAACACCGCAATTGCCGGACCGAGTCGGAAGGTGCCAAGGGTCGCCGGGGTAGGAACGG
>JAPLGK010000187.1 GCA_026390195.1 Caldisericota bacterium | reverse complement strand
CGTCCGCAGAAAGATGCGCAAGCATCCTCAGGTCGATCTGGGAGTAGTCTGCCGAGACAAGGAGCCAGCCGTCGTGACTGGGTATGAACGCCTGTCTGATTTCGCGCCCGACCTCGGTTCTGGCAGGGATGTTCTGCAGGTTAGGGTCGATGCAGCTGATACGTCCCGTCGACGTGCCGGTCTGGAGGAAGGTAGGGTGAATCTTCCCGTCCGGCGCGACATATCGCACCAGCGAATCCGTATAGGTTCCCTTGATCTTGGTCAACTGGCGGAACTCCAGGATAAGCGGGATCGCTGGATGTTCGTTCTGGATTGCCTCCAGGGATTCGACGTCGGTGCTCGGACCTGTCTTGGTTTTCTTGGTCGGAGCAAGTCCCAGCACGTCGAAGAGGAGCACGCCCAGCTGTTTGGGCGACTGAAGGCTGTAATCGTGCGTTCCGACGAGCTCGTACGTCTGGCGCTCCAGTTCAGCAATACGAAGGCCGAGCTTCGCGCCGAAGGTTCTCAGGTAAGCAGTATCTGTGCGTATGCCTGCCATCTCCATGTCCGCGAGCACCGCTGCAAACGGAATCTCCATCTCGTTCAGGGTACGTGTGAGCTGTGATTCCTCGAGAGCTGCGTCGATTGGGTAGGAGACGCGATAGACAAGGTCCGCCAATCCTTCAGTAGTCGACGTGTCTCCAGCCAGTCCCCATGCGTCGCCGATGCGGTCCAGACCCCAAGCTTTCTGGTCAGGATCCAGCAGGTACTGCGCAAGCATGATGTCACGGATGGGGGCAGGAGCGACCAGGCCGAACGGTGCGAGGGTGTGACGGAGTCTCTTGTAGTCGTAGACATAGGTCATAGACGCGCTGTCTGAGTGGAGGGCCTCGGGAAGCGAGCCGAACATGGCGTCAATGTGCGTCGACGAAGCGTTGTCCTTCGTTCGGCGGGCCACCGTGAGCCCCTGTCCTTCGGCATCAGACACGACGGCCAGAGCCGTTCGGTCATCACAGACGGTATTCATCGCCTGTGGAGGACCCGCTGCGACCGCTGTGGGACGAGCGGTCGAGTCGAAAAGGTCGTCGCGATGGACAGGTATTGGCGCCAAAGCGAGCGATGGCAGGCCGAGGACCTTCGATGCGCGCCGGCTCAGAGCCACAAACGACAGCGTCTGGAACAGCTGGGCACTCTGCTCAGGATCCGGGGCGCCACGGTCCAGGTCAGCGAGTCTGGTCGGTTCGTCCAGGCTCATCTGGATAGTGACCAGCGAGCGGTTGCGCAGGATGAGATCCCGGTTCTCGGCGAGCAGGGTCCTGTAGCGTTCGGGACCTCCATTCTCGAGTAATGCCTGAACTGAACCGAACTCCTGAACCAGTTTCAGGGCGGTCTTCTCGCCGATGCCGTGTACCCCGGGGATGTTGTCGGACGTGTCCCCCTTGAGTGCTTTGACGTCGATCAGTTGTGGAGCTTTGAGGCCAAACTCCTCGAGGATTGCCGCGGGTGTGTATTCCCTGATCTCCTTCACTCCCTTGACGGTAATGCGCACTGACGTGTTGTCATCTGTCAACTGGAGCAGGTCGTTGTCCCCGGAGTAGATGATGCAGGGGACCCCTGCCTGGCCAGCGACCTTGCTGTAGATGCCGATGAAATCGTCCGCTTCGAACCCGTCCTTTTCGCGTGTGACGATCCCCAGTGAATGAATGAGTTGCTTGAGATTGACGAGCTGGCTGACGAGTTCGTCAGGCATGGTCTCCCGGTTGGCCTTGTACTCTTCGAACATCTCATGGCGATAGGTCGCTGCCTTGCGGTCGAAGAAGACGCCTATGTACTGTGGTTGAAGCTCCTCGATGATGGTGAGCAGCATCGTCGTGGTTCCCAGAATCGCTCCGGTAGGGACGCCGGTGGCCGTGCTGAGGTGGGGCATGGCGAAAAACGCTCGATACAGAATCGAACTCCCATCGACAAGCACTACTCGGTTCGTCATATGTTCATTGTATCAACGTCTGGGGTCAGGCGCAACCCAGCAGCGTGAGCCGCGAGTGAACACGGAGATGCAGCCGGTCTGTTTGAGAGAAAGGTTCCATCCCGAATCTGTCGTGAGGACCTGAACCGTCCCGCTAGAAGTATCATACGCGAATCCGGGAGAGTCGGGAGGAAGCGACGTTGTGGGACCTACCGTTCCGACAAGAGCAGCTGTGACGAGCGCCAACGAGGGGCCAGACTGACTGGCGTTTCCTGCCTGGATGGTCGCGGTAATCGTCTCAACAGCAACCATCTCGCCGGTGTCGAGCGAGGCAATCGTCGATTGGAAGCGAGTGTCGAGTCCAGGAATGGGGGTACGGGCGTATTGGGAGGGAAGGTACACGTGGCTCGGTGTCAGTAGTCCGAACAACGCATCCAACTGGTCTGGGAGATCTGCAGGGGACCCTGCGACCACGACGACGTCCAGCGTGTTCACGCCGAGCGCTGCGAGCGAATGGGCCGCCCGGTCCGCAGCTTCGCCGTCGGTGTCGAACAGACAGAGCCACGTGCCAATGCCCCGGCTGTGGACAAGAACAACGCTGCCCTGATCGACGACAGGGAAGGTCACACGCGTGTCAAAAGGGACAGCACCGAACGCCCATATGAGTGAGACCAGGATGGCTGCCGCGGCCACGGGGACTCCCGCGTAGCGCCGCTGACTGAGTCTTGGCCGGTTATCGATGGAGAGGATGACGACCCCGAACAGAATCCCCAGGGAAAAGAGCAGGAATGATGAGGGTGCAGGGACGTTACGGTGTGACCCGGGGAGGCGCCCGAGCAGCTCAAGACAGCCAAACAGGACAGTTGAGGAGCCGTTAATAGCGGGTGCCAGCAGCGCGGCGAGCGACGGGATCGTAAGGAGTAGCCCCGACCATGCCAGGAGGCCTATCAGCAGTAGGGAGACTGCAGGAATGGCCACAACGTTTGCCAGAAGGGCAATCGGGGCAAGGACATGGAATGTTGACACGGCAAGCGCTGCTGCGGGCAGAGATGCTCCGGTCGTCGAACAGAGAGATGAGAGGAGCCCCCGGGCAAGGCGGCCACCAACTCGAACAAGATGGGACAGAGGTTCGCCGATGAAGCACAGGCCAGCGACCGAGGCAAACGACAGCTGCAGTCCGATGTCGAAAACAGAGGAAGGATCGACTGCTGTGAGAATGAGTGCGGCCCAGGAGAGCGATGCGAGCCTGCCCGTGTGTCCGCCGGACATGTGGGTCACTGTGAGAACGCACAGCATCGCGAACGCTCGGTCGGCACTCAGGGGGAAATCGATGAATGCCAGGTAGACGAGGGTGGCGACGAGAGGAGCCAGTGTCTTGCCGGTACTTCTCTCGGAGAACATCAGGCCAAGGAGCATCGACATCACGGCGAAAACTAGTGAGAGGTGAAGCCCGGAAATGGCGAGCAAATGGCTGGTGCCAGTGATTGAGAAGAGATGGCGGTCGACTGTTCCGAAGAGTCTGCGATGAAGAAGGAGTTCTTCGAGGAATCCGAACGCCTTGTAGCTCAACAGCTGCCGCGCACGGAGCTCGATGACGTCTCGTGCGCGTCCCGTCAACCGACCCCACCATGATGCAAGAGAGTGGCTGGGAAGAGCCTGGACGTCTTTCGCGAGAAACAGTCCCGGGGGTGGCGGGCCCAAGCGTTCCTCTCCCGGGTTGAGAGCAGGACTGCTCGTGGCGATCTTCCCCGAGACACGTATCCGTTGACCAAATGTCGGACCGGTGCGGCGATCGGGCATCTGTACCTGGACGGTTACCGGACGGCCGATGGGGATGCCGTCTGCCGTCACCGCCGACATCTCAAACGCCGTGCCTCCGGTGCTTCGTGCTACAGAAGGCGTAAGGGCTGTGCCTGTGATAACTGAGGTATCAGGGCGGAGCTGCCCAGAGGCAGAAGACTGAACAACTCTCCTTGCGATGGCAAAGGATAGCCAGAAGAGAGAGAGTGCAAGCATGACGCGGATGAAATTGAGCCGCGGGTGCCGAGTTTGTGCAAGATAGACTGCTCCCAGACCAGCCAGAACGGCAAAGGTGAGTATTGCCGTAGCTCCTGTGGTTCCAGCCGACAGAGCCCCGGCTACGACCGTCAGGGCTACGAGCGTGACGAGTCGCAGTCTTATCACGACGACTAGAGGGTGATGAGGGATTTCAGATCTTCATAGGTCTTGGTACCGATGCCCTTGACGTTCTGAAGGTCTTCGAGACGCTTGAACAAGCCGTGCTGTGCCCGGTAATCCAGGATCGCCTGCGCTTTCACTGGGCCAATGCCGGGAAGCTTATCGAGATCGGCCAGTGTCCCGTGGTTGATACTGATTCGTGCGTGGACGTTCGACGTAGGTGACGTGGGAGACACAACGGTGCTGGCGCCGTCCGGTGACTTGACAGGGACAGTGACTTGTTCACCGTCCTCGAGGCGAGCTGCCAGGTTGACCGCAATGAGATCTGCGTCGTTCGCAGCTCCTCCGGCGGCCGCCAGTGCG
>JAPLGK010000064.1 GCA_026390195.1 Caldisericota bacterium | reverse complement strand
CTGCATCATGAAGAACCAGAACCCGAGCAGGAGCACGAACGGCAGGACACTTCCCAGCAGTGTAAGCCAAATGCTCGTCTGGGCCTTGTTGAAGTCTCCCTGCACACCCTTTTCGACCAGCAGCGGATACAGGCTGGCATCGTACAGGGGCGCGATGGTCGTGAACTTCGTTCCGTCCTTCAGCGTCCCCGTACCGGTCTGGACAACATCCGAAATCTCGAACTTGACGTCCTTGACCTCTCCGGCCTGAACCCTGGCCACGAAATCGGTATATGTGAGTTGCGCCGGCTGGGCCACAGCAGGCCTGAACAGCGAATAGGCGCCCCATAGTATGGCAAAGAGAAGCGCCCATCCGATGAGCTCTTTCAGCAGATTTGGGTTAGATCTTCCGTTCTTCTTCTGGTTGGCCACTTATCCTTTCTCCTCTTTTCTCTTCTCGTAGACCTCGGGTTTCAGGACGCCGACGAATGGCAGGTTCCGGTAGTTCTCGTCGTAATCCAGCCCGTAACCGATGACGAACTTGTTGGGAATCTCAAACCCGCAGTACTTGATGTCGACGTCCACCTTGCGACGCTGCGGCTTGGAGAGGAACGTGCAGATCTCGATGCTGCTGGGGCCCCTCGTCTTCATAAGATTGACCAGTGCCTTCATCGTAAGGCCTGTGTCGACGATATCCTCGACGATGATGATGTCGCGGTGCGCCACGTTGGCGTCGACATCACGCGTGATCTTGATGACGCCCGTGCTATCCATGTTGGTGCCACCATAGCTGCTCACGCCCATGAAGTCCACCATGACGTGAACAGGCACCGAACGTATGAGGTCGGAAAGGAACACGACGGCCCCCCGCAGAATACAGACCATCAGCGGGTTCCTGCCCTCGTAGTCGTGTCCTATCTGCTGGCCCAGCTCGGTTGTTCGTTTCTGGATTTCTTCCGTCGAGACCAGAATCTCTAGTACATCATCTCTCATGTCCATGTATTCTACCCCGCTCCCACTGTGAGACAACTTAGCACTGTGAACCATAGTATACAATGCGCAGGAAGCGGCGCGACTCTGGTGTCACCACTCCTGCGGCGCTGCGGGCAAGGGCGGGCACCCAGATGATGCCATCTACATCGCACACCACGGGCCTCCGTGCCCGGAGCATCCGGTCTACTTTTGCGTCGACATACAGGTCCTGCAGCTTGCGTCCATACCCTCCAAACGTCGTCATGCGGTCGCCGGGCCGTGCGTGGCGTACCGAGAGAGGCAACCGTAATGCGTCGAGGTCGAACCATACTTCCTTCGGCCCAACGGCCCGGAGGTCTGACGGAACGTCCGCAGGCGTCTTCTCCTCGAAGGTCAGGCGTCTCCGGAACCAGTCAACTGTTGTGGGAAAACTCCCTATTTCCTGAGGCCCCTGGACACGGCCGGTAAACGCCGCGCCGTAGATATAGACGTGCTGGTAACCCACCTCGAGCGTCACACGGTTATCCAGCGTTACACGCATGCCCGTCCTGCCGTTCCGTATGGCCTGGGTACTCCGCGTCAACCGCTCGAAGCTGGGACCGACGCCCGACGTCGCGAACACCTCCTCCAGCGCATACTGCAGCAAGGGGTCAGGCAGACTCGCAAGCGCCGCTCTGGCAAGGCGCAACGCGCCAGGATGTCTCCCATCGCCCGCTTCCAGGATCTCAATGTTGTCCGTCACCTGCTCGGTCTGCCGCTCGAACAGCCCACATGCGGCACGTGCCATGTTCGCCGTTCGCGCGACGGCCGTCTTTGCGGCAGGAAACCGACTCTCGATCACCGGGATCACGCTTGTACGGATGAAGTTCCTCTCGTACCGCGCATCCACATTGGAAGAATCGTCCCGCCAGGCGAAACCCTGAGCCCGCAGCCAGCTCTGAAGCTGTTCTTTCGACAGTGCGAGCAGTGGATGGATGAACATGCCCGTCCGTGGCGCGATGCCGGACATCCCCCGTAAGCCTGTCCCCTTGAGAAGTCGGAACAGAACCGTCTCCGCCTGGTCGTCCCGGGTGTGAGCCGTAGCAATGCACGCAGCCCCCGTCTTGAGCGCCGTCATGCGAAGAAAGCGAAGCCGCAGCTCCCGAGCACCTTCTTCGCGGCTGAGATGGTGTTCGGAGGCGTACGCGCGCACATCTTCGGATCCTGTTTCGCAGGGCACGTCCAGTGAACCTGCCAGCTCCCGCACAAACGCCTCGTCTGCATCACTCTCAGCACCACGGAGCCGATGGTTGAAATGGGCGCAGATCACGTCGAGATGACAGGTCTCCCTCAGCAAGCAGAGAAGGTGCAGCAGTGCGACCGAATCCGACCCGCCCGAAACGGCGACGACCACCCGAGTGCCAGGGATCAGCAGCTCGTGAGAGCCACAGTATGACCAGACGTCGTCCTGGAGCATGAGCCCGATCAGCCGTCAGCAAGCAGTTCGCTGAGCAGGACCTCAATGTCGTGATTTCGCTTGCCTGAACGGGCGAACGCCCGCAGGCACTCGATGGCCGTGGCACGTCTCCCCCAGCCGTTCATGATTCTCACTGAACGCAGAAGGAGTTCGGGGTCGTCCGGTCGCAGCGCAATCGCCTTCTGCAGGAACATCGTGGCACGTTCCGTCTCGCCTGCCGCACCCAGAGCCATGGCCAGATTGTAGTAGCAGACGGGGGCGGCACCTGGGAGAGCGATGGCACGGGCCAGCGCTGCTATCGCGGTGGGCGTCTTGTTCTGGGCAAGAGCATTCGTCCCCTTGTGGTGCCAGTAGATGTACTCCGTTGGGGCAAGCTCGGCTGCCTGGGCGAACTCGATCCCGGCCTGCTCGAGGCGACCGGCATTGTGCAGCACCAGGCCGTAACTGTTGTGGAGAGAAGCATCGTTGGGGAACCTGGCAGTCAGATCGGTAAGGATCTCGGTGGCCTCGTCGTTCAAACCACATGCACTCGAGGCAACCGCAAGGTTCTTGCGCGTCACGTCGTCGTCGGGCAGGACCTTCGCGGCTTTGACGAAGACGGCACGCGCTTCTTCCCATCTGCCCTGACCGTACAGGTAACCGCCGTACGCGTTCAACGAAGCACACTGACGGGCATCCTCGTTCTCCCTGGGCCCGTCGATCACCTCTGGTTCAGCAGCTCGTGGTCTTCGTGCCATCTCAACCTCCCTCTCCCTTTCCGCCGTGCCTCTGACGAGCGTGCATAGGTCTCTGAACAGTGCACAGGGCCAGATTGCGGCAGCCGACCGCTTCGCTCTCACGTAGTAGTGTAGCGGAAAAATGGAACTCACAAAGGCCACCACAATGGCGGCCAGCATGTATCCCTGCAGTCACAGGGCCACGCGCATGCGTGCCGTAGCGACCAGCATGCGCGTTTCCTCGCTCCTCACGATAAACGCATCAACTCTTTCTGGCAACGCGCGCCAGGAGCCTGCGGCCAACCCTTAGGTATCCCATCGCCTCTTCTTCCCGCAGGAACGCTGTGGCGATCATGTATGAGGCGAAACTGACAGCGATGAGTGGCAGGATATGGACCCGGGCCTGCGTGCCGACAATGATGGCAGCCATGATCAGCGTACCTCCACCGATCTTCAGGACGTCCCGGAAAATCAGGACATAGTCGACTGCTCCGTACATGCGCCGGTACACAAGATACATGAGCGTCATGCTCACGAAGGCGGCGATAGACGATGCGATGGCAAGCCCGTAGGCGCCGAGATGGAAGACAAAGCCAAACAGGTAGTTGAGGGCGACGTTCATCCCCAGACTGGCGACACTGATGAACATGGGGGTCATGGTATTGCGCCTGGCGTAGAAGAGCCTGGTCTCGATGTACTGGACCGAGCTGAACAGCAGCACACCCGCGTACCCCTGCAGAACGCGCGCCACCAGAACCGTGTTGGCCTCGCTGAAGGCTCCTCGCTGGTAGATGATGCGGACAATGGACGGGGCAAGTAGCAGCAGG
>JAPLGK010000070.1 GCA_026390195.1 Caldisericota bacterium | reverse complement strand
TTGAAGTTGGGCTGAAGTTCTGCATCGGCGAGCTTGAGAGTGCACTCCGTGATGCCCAGGCCGCGCACGTTGTGCCATGCCACGCGCGTCAAGCCGCGCCGCGTCGTGACGAGAACAGCCATGACGGCCGGGAACTTCTCGCCGGTCGCCACTTCAAGGTCAGCTATCGACCCGACTACGGCTTGCTTTCGATCCAGAACGCGCATGCCAAGAATGTTGCTGAGGTAGAACATTCGCGCCTCCTGGGGCGAGAGAATAGCACAGCGCCTGTATGCTACGCATGATGGCTTCTGCTGTCAAGCATATGCGTAGAGACGCGGCAATCAGAAGTCTGAACGCAGGCGCAGACGACCTACGGACGGTTGTCGACCTCAACTCCGGAGACGGACGATATGGCTTCCTCGCTGATGAGCAACGTCTCAGGAAGGGGCACGTGCTCGATGACGTTCTTGCGCCAGTCCACGGTGAACACAAGAATGAGCGAAAGCAAACCCGCCACCACGTTGCTGACAGTCATGCCGATCCAGACGCCGCGTGATGCGAGTTTCAGGGCCATGCCAAAGAACCAGGCCAGCGGAACGCGCAGACCCCATAGCCGAACCAGGTCCAGGATCATGTTTGGAATGTTGTGCCCTGAGCCCTGGAACGCTGACTGGACCCCCATCATGAGCCCAAAGAACGGTGTGGCCCAGAGGAAGATGGACATGAAGAGGACGCCTTCGGCGATGATTTCTGGATGGCTCGGAATGAACGCCCGGAACACCAGGGGCGTGATGAGGCGCAGAAGAACGCTCGCACCTGCCATCAGACCGACGATGGCGGTCGTCCCCTGCCGCACAACGGCCGTGGCCCGGTCCCGCATACCGGCGCCCAACGCCTGTCCCACCATGGTGGCTATGCCCACACCCGCCCCGTCGTTGATGAGGGAGGTAATGCTGAACATCCTGTCCCCAATCCCGTACGCCGACAACGCTATCGTGGCATTGGGGACGCGGCCGATGATGCCCGTCAGGACAATGAACCCAAAGGACGTACCGGATGCCCCGACTGAGGCGGGAAGGCCGATGCGAAGGATGCGTTTGACCCAGGCAATCTCAGGACGCAGGTCACGCCAGGTCACTCTGAGCTTCCGTCTCCCGGTCATGAGAACCCAGAGCGAGACAGCGGCGGACAGGGCCTGACACAGAATGGTCGCAAGAGCGGCGCCGGCCACGCCCATGCGGGCGAACGGGCCCCACCCGAAGATCATCAGTGGGTCCAGGAAAACATTCAGGCCGACCGTGATCGCGTTGATGAGCATCGGCGTCACCGTATCTCCGTAGGCATTCATGATCTCCGCGTACACGGCCGAGACGAAGATGGCGGGCATTCCGATGAAGATGATCCGCGTGTAGCTTATCGCGTTCGCCGAAATGGCCCGGTTTGGAGTCAGAACAGGGAGAAGAATCGGCGACAGCACTATGCCGATGACCGCCACGGCAAATCCAAGCAGGATCGCCAGAGACATGGTCTGACCGGCCGCCTTCTCCGCATCAACCTCGTTGTGCGCCCCCATGAACTGGGAAACGAGAGCGAGACCCGAGGACCCAAATCCGAACGCAAATGCGACGAGGAACCATACGACCGGATGTGCCACTTGAAGCCCGGCGACTGCTGCCGCATTCTCGGCCTTTGGCAGGTGCCCGACCCAGAACGTGTCGGTCATGTTGTACACCATGTTCAGCAGGGAGCTTACCATCACGGGCCAGGACAGCCGGAACATTGTCGCGACGACTGGACCGTGAAGGATCTCCTCGCGCGTGGGCATTCTGGACCGACTACTCATGCTCTTCTCCTATGCCTGGGGTTCAACAGGGACAACCAACACCTCAGGGGTTTCTCCCCCAAAGACTTCGCCCACAGCAGAAGGAGAGTGCTCAATCACCTTGTGGTGCCAGTCGACTGTCGCCAGGAACACAAGAGCAAGTATGGCCGCAAGCACGTTGCTCACCAGCATGCCGGTCCAGATACCGCGCGATCCCATGTGCAGGGCAAACCCGAAGAACCATGACAGCGGGACGCGAAGGCCCCAGAGACGTACGAGCTGCATGATCATCGGTGGCGTGTTGTGCCCTGAACCCTGGAACGCCGACTGGACCCCGCTGACAATGCCGAAGAACGGAATGGAGGGCAGGAACAGGGACATGAACAGGATGCCTTCCCTGATGATCGCTGGTTGTGTCGGAATAAAGGCCCTGAACAGCCATGGCGTGAGAACCCACAGAAGGGCCCCTTCACCCACAAGCATGCCGAACATCAGCGCTGTGCCGGTCCATACGACACGGTTGGCTCGTTTCCGCAGGTCCCCGCCCAAAGCATGTCCGACCATTGTCGAGATGGAAAGCGACAGGCCATCGATAGCAATGAAACTGATGTTGATGAAGCGGTCACCGATGCCATATGCCGAGAGTGCTATCGTTGCGCTCGGCACACGGCCGATGATGCCCGTCAGAACCAGAAACCCGAATGACGTCCCGGAGACACCAATGGAGGCAGGAAGGCCGATCTTGAGAATGCGCCTGTACCAGAACCAGTCCGGCAGAAGGTCGCGCCAGCTGACACGGAGACCATGTCTCCCCCTGAACAGGATGACCAGCGAGATGACTGCGGCGATGCCCTGGCAAATGATGGTGGCCAGCGCGGCCCCTGCAACCGTCATGCGCGCGAAGGGCCCCCACCCGAAGATCATGAATGGGTCCAGTACAATATTGATGAGAACGGTCGCCAGGTTCACGAGCATGGGCGTGATCGTATCCCCGTACGCTGCCATGACCTGAGCGTACGCCGCGGCGACGAACTCAAAGGGCATCCCTATGAAGATGATGCGTGTATAGATCGTTCCGGCGCGGGCGACAGCAGGGTCTGATGTAACGAGCCTCAACAGGGCAGGTGAGCAGATGACGCCTGTAACCATGATGAACAGCCCGAAGACAATCGACAGCGAAAGCGTCTTGGCAGCTGCCGTATTCGCTTCCTCCTTCCGGTGGGCACCCATGTACTGGGACACGAGCGCCAGCCCTCCGGAGTTGAACCCAAAGGCAAATGCCACGAGGAAGAAAATGACCGGGCCGGCTATCTGGAGTCCGGCGACAGCGGAGGCATTCTCCGACACGGGCAAGTGGCCTACCCAGAAGGTATCGGCCATATTGTACAAGTAGTGCAGCAGGCTGGAAATCATCAACGGCCATGCCAGTCTGAACATGGTCCGGATGATGGGTCCCTCGAGTATCTCTTTTCTTGATGCAGTTCTTCCCACAGACTCCTCCAGACGGCGCGGGCACGAACCCACACCTGCTTCGGACGTCTAGTAGTATACCCTTATTCGTACTACGAACAAGAAATGGCACCGATCGCTTATGTAGAAGGGAGGCGCCGTACGGCGCCTCCCCTGGTCAACTCAATCTCGACCCACGCTAGTGGTTGTGGGGACCGCCCTTGCTGCCCCTGTGATCGCGCGGATCACCGTGCCCTCCGCTGGGACGGTGCACTGAACCGGGGCTTCCGCTTGGTCTCGAAGCACCGAGACTTCCACCACGTCTGTCGCCCTGAGGACGCCCATCTCCGCTTGAAGGACGACCAGAGGCAGCGGGACGAGGTCCGCCACGATGCTCGTTCGGACGAGGGCCGCCGGTGCTCTCGGTGCCGTCCGGACGGACGAAACGCGGCAGCTCGGTCTTCGCCTTGCCATCCCAGACGCTGTAGGAACCGGTAACCGCCTTCTCGTGGCTCACCGGCTTGATGTCGGGAGCGTAGCGACTTACAAACTTGCGACGCGGTTCCTCTGCGCCACGAGGACCTCTGTGATCAGAAGAACCACCGCGCGGAGAAGAGGGAAACCCTCGACTGTCCTTGCCTGGACGCCCCGTTCCCCGACTCGTCCCTGGCGTCCCGTCGAGTCGCGGTCCCTCCGTCCTGGGACGGTCAGCATACGGCCTGTCGGTACGTGGGCGATCTGAATATGGTCTATCTGTATGTAGACGGTCCGAGGTAGAACGCTCTGTGTGCGGCCTGTCCGAATACGGGCGGTCGGTACGCGGATGGTCTGAATGCTCACCCTGGGGACGCGGGCGGCTGGCATGCGTCGGGTCATCTCTGGACCCTGCGGTCCTCGAGGAGCTGCTCTCGCCGGCGGCACCGTGATGCTCGCCGTACCACACGTGCCCTTCCTGTCCACGACTGTCCGGCCGTTCGCGGCGGTCCGGTCTTTCCTGATCGGCGGCTGCCATAGGCGTCGCTGGTATCCTGTGCACCTCATGGATATCTTCTTCTGTCCTGCGGCGCCAGTGAACGTCATCCTCTCCCTCAGGCGCTACGTCGAACATCCCGAAGCCATGAGAGTTCTTGCCTCCCAGACCTGATTCGAACAAGAACGACAGCAGCTTTGCATCTCCAGTCAGCTGGAAACGCCCCGTATAGCCACGCACGGGCGTGTCCTTGAATGAGATGACAGCCAAATGCGGCGTGCGGTCGAGACAGCTGATGCTGAAACCATCGCTGGGTGCCTTCTCCTGCGTCCAGGCGTAGTACTTGCGCACGGCATTGTCCAGAACAATCTTGGAAAATAGTGGGTCGTCGGGCGCAAAGTAGCGTGCGGAATTGCTGTCCTTGCTCTCGCTCTGATACACAGTGATGGGGCTGATGGTACGAATACGCCATGTGACCAGCCCGTGAGCGGGGATCGTGGGGGGGTTGGTGGCGCTGACGCGCACCGATTGCACGAGGTTCCGCTCGAGGTGAAGGTCATGGGCCTGCTCCAGGCGAGGCATAAGTGCCTGGACGAACTCGGGGCTGGGCGACGACAGGTAGAACCAGACAGGTGACGACAACACCAGCTGATAGTGAACGTGTCCGTCCCCTTCGGCTTCATCACGCGGGGCGACATCGATGCGCTCCACCGACTTCGCATAGAGCTGTGAGAAGGTGAAGAGCTTGAAATGGGCTTCTTCCGTGCCCGTCGCGATTCCAGACCACTTGATGTCTTCGGGGATGCACGCATTGACAAGCCCTTGCACGTAGGGGTTGTACCCCTGAGGCAAAATGAACTTGTCGAGAGCGCTCTGTACTTCGATCCTGATACGCATGAAAACCTCCACTCAATTCAGAGAACAGACAACCGGAAAGGTGAGCCATTATGGCCCAGACGCGCCCCGCCACTGGGGTGCTCGTTCGAATGTCCTGCTGCAGACAATATCATTATAGGGGTTGCCAGGCGCGGTGCAACCACAACTTCAAGAGGAATGGGCAAGACCTGCCCGCAGACGCTTGATGACATACTTGGACCACATATACTCAACTCATGAGTCTGCGCACACAGATCCAGAAATCATTTAATGGTCACACTCCGCGTCTTAGGGCACTGGAGCTCCTGAAGTACATTGGTCCCGGCTTTCTCGTCACCGTCGGCTTCATTGACCCCGGCAACTGGGCATCGAATGTTGCTGCAGGCTCGCTCTATGGCTACCGCCTCCTGTGGATGGTGACACTGTCAACGCTGATGCTCATCCTCCTGCAGCACAATGCCGCCCACCTGGGCATCGTCACGGGCCTGTGCATCTCCGAGGCGGCCACAGAGTTCATGCGTCCCTGGTTCGCCCGCCTTGTTCTGGGCTCGGCTGTTGCCGCCTCCGTCTCCACGGCCCTTGCGGAGATCATGGGAGCCGCCATCGGCCTCAACCTGCTGTTCAAGCTGCCACTGCGCATCGGCGCCATTCTCGTGTCGGCCGCCGTCATCTGGCTCCTTCTCAGCAACGGCTACCGACGCATCGAGAAGCTTATCATCGCATTTGTGTCACTCATAGGGCTTTCCTTCCTGTATGAGTTGTCGCTCGTGCGTATCCCGTGGGCACAGGTTGCGACCGGGTGGGTTACCCCTGCCATACCCCTGGGCTCCATCCCTGTCATCATGAGTGTCCTCGGCGCAGTCGTCATGCCGCATAACCTCTTCCTGCACAGCGAGATCATCCAGAGCCGCCAGCTGAACCAGAAAGGTGCAGGCGTCGTAGAAAAGCAGCTCCGGTTCGAGTTCGTGGACACCTTGAACTCCATGGTTATCGGCTGGGCCATCAACAGCTCCATGATCATCCTTGCCGCAGCCACGTTCTTCGCCAGCCGAACCGCCGTCACAGAACTTGGACAGGCTCAGGCCATGTTGCGGCCCATGCTGGGCCGGGCAGCCGCCATCGTCTTCGGCGGAGCACTGCTCATGGCCGGCCTCTCATCTTCGGTCACTGCGGGCATGGCAGGCGGCAGTATTGTTGCCGGCATGTCCGGCGAACCTTATGATCCTTCGGACAACCACACGCGCCTGGGCATCATGATAACGCTGCTTGGGGCTCTGCTCATCGCGCTGGTGATCACCAACCCGTTCAAGGGCCTGATACTCAGCCAGATAGCGCTCTCCATCCAGCTCCCGTGGACGATCGTCCTGCAGATCCTGCTCACCTCCAACCCACGCGTGATGGGAACGTATGTGAACAATATGCTCGACCGCGTCCTTCTGTGGACGACGACCGTCATCGTCAGTGCCTTCAACGTCCTTCTCCTGGTCGACATGCTTCGCCATCTCCTTCGTTAGCGGCAGAAGGGACAGATCACACCCCGGCACTCCTGACAGGAATCAGGTACACCGTATCTCACGGCTCTGGTGCGGGTCACACCAGACGGCAGTCTCGCGACAGCATCGGACACCACGTTCCGAACGTCAGAGGCTCCGCGCGCAGCCGTGCGCGAAGACTGACGACAGGTTGGGGACGGTTCACTGCTGTTCACGATTCTGCGTTGTATTTCCTGCCTCCGAAGTACACTGACAGTCGACTCCCCACCACGACGGAAAACGTGGGGAATGCCACGGGAGGCAACAGCACTATGACAGCGCGAACGTTTACTGTTCACAACAAGAGTGGGTTGCATGCACGTCCTGCCACATTGTTCGTTCAGACAGCGGTGCACTTCAAGTCAAGGATCAAAGTCACCCGTGAAGGTCGTACAGTAGATGCCAAGAGTATCCTCGGCGTGCTTTCCTTGGGCGCCGGCAAGGACTCTGTCATCGATGTGGAGGCTGAAGGAGCTGACGAGACTGCAGCACTCGAGGCTCTGGAGACTCTACTGACAACCACCATCGGCGAAGAGGAATGAGCACTCTCAAAGGAATTCCTGCGTCAGCAGGCATCGCCATCGGTCGAGTGTACATCTACCGCCCCGACAACGTCATCCTGGATCTCGAATCTCACGACTCCATCTCCGCGGAGGAGAAACTCAAAGCGATCGGTCTAGCCACCGAGAGCGTCCATCATCAGGTCGAAGCACTGTACGCACGTATGGAAGAACAGGGCAAGAGCAAGGAAGCCCAGATCTTCTCCGCCTATCAGATGTTCCTGGACGACCCGACGCTGCAGGAGGCCATGGAACGGTATGCGCGGGAAGGATACGGCACCGCAGCAGCCGTACACCGTGCCTATGAGGACAGTGCCCAACTCATGGACAACCTGGCCGACGCCTGCTTCCGTGAGCGGGCCAAGGATATCCGGGATGTCGGGGATCGTGTGGTCCGCGCCCTCTTGGGGATGCCCAAGGCGGACCTGCGCGCCTTGCCGTACCCGGCGATCGTCGTCGCGCGTGACCTTGCTCCAGCCGATACCGCATCCGTCGATCGCGAGAATGTGCTGGGCTTTGTCACAGAACAGGGTAGCACAACAAGCCATACAGCTATCCTTGCTCAGGCACTCGGCCTTCCCGCCGTTGTGGGCCTGGGCACAGTGCTTGCAGGCGTCGACGAACACGCACGCCTGGGCATCGACGGAGCCGCCGGGACAGTTGTTCTGGACCCCACCCCCGAGGAACGTACGGCCCTCGAAGAGCGCGCCCGCGCCCTTACAGCAGAACAGGAGCTCCTGACCCAGTACAAGAACAAGGAAGCGGTTCTCGGGAACGGCAAGCGCATTGAGGTCTCTGCCAATATCGGCGGCCCTGGTGACGTCGCCACGGCCCTGCGGTTCGGCGCAGACGGGGTCGGCCTGTATCGCACGGAGTTCCTGTTCCTCGACCGGGACAGCGCACCTACCGAGGAAGAGCAGGTCGAAGCGTACCGCTCTGTTCTCGCTGCGTTTGGCAGCAAGCCCGTCATCATCCGGACCCTTGATATCGGAGGAGACAAACAGATCCCATACCTGCACCTGCCCACCGAGGCCAACCCGTTCCTTGGCGTACGCGCGACCCGTCTTGGCCTGCGCAGACCAACACTCTTCAAGACTCAGCTGCGCGCCATTCTGCGGGCGAGCACGGCTGGCACGGCGCGGATCATGTACCCAATGATTGCCGTCGCTGAGGAGATCGAACAGGCCAATCTTCTGCTCCAGAGCGTGCGTGAGGAATTGGACGCAGAAGGGACTGCGTATGACCACGACCTCGAGGTCGGCATCATGGTGGAAATCCCATCTGCTGCGCTCGATGCGGAACGTCTTGCCGACAGAGTCGACTTCTTCTCCATCGGTACCAACGACCTGACACAGTACACCTTTGCCGCCGATCGAGGGAACCGCGACCTCAACTATCTGTACCAGCCGCTGCACCCAGCCTTGCTATCGCTCATCCGCATGACCAGCGAGGCAGCACACGCCCACGGCAAATGGGTGGGCGTCTGTGGTGAACTGGCGGGGGACCCCCAGGCGATCCCCGTTCTCATCGCCATGGGCATCGACGAACTATCCATGTCGTCCGCCAAGATCCCACGCGCCAAGCAGATCATCCTGTCCCTCTAGCATCCTCGTTTCTCGTGGAATGACAACCGGCCCCGTCTTGGCACGGGGCCGGTTCTGCTACTACCGTGAAACAATGTGGACAGACCTCCTTCTGCTACACCCGAGCGACGAAGAAGACACGGGGTTCGGATTCCGGGTCGGCAAGAGGTACGGTCAGGTCCGCGGCACGCGCCTGGTAGACCGCACTGAACCCGACCTCCAGCAGCGCCGTAGTCACCTCTCGCACCGACCACGCGCTTTCCACGAACGTCTCGTCGAAGCGAAGCCAGCTGCCCGACTCCTGCCGGACGAATCCGGAGATCTTGATGCGTCCCTGACGCTTGTCTTCGTCGTACATGCCACGGTTGACAACCATCGCGTCCAGGGCGTCCTCCACGGTCACATTGTTCCAGCGTCGCAGTCCCATCACCGTATTGAGGTCAAACGCAAACAGGCCTCCCGGCAGCAGACACTGGTGCACACAGGCGAAACAGGACAGCAGGGCATCGACGGTGGACAGGTGGTTGAGAGCGTCGAACGTCGACACGGCAAACCCAAACCGCGAGGACAGCGAGAAGTCAGCCGCATCAGCCTGGACAAAGGACATCTCGCCAGAGGATACGAACGAAGCGCAATTGATGCGCGCATGGGCTAGCATGGGTTCCGAGTTGTCCAGACCCGTCACGACATACCCCGCCTGAAGAAACTGTAGCGCCAGCTGCCCAGTGCCACAGCAGACGTCGAGTAGCGACCGCTCGCTCTTGGGACAGACCTGCTCGTACAAGGTCCGCAGCCTCGGCCCGACCAGCGTCACAAACCCGGTCCAACGTTGATTGTATGCCTGTGCAAACGGTGCCGTATAGGACGATTCCACGCGAACCTCCCACCAGTGTCCTCTCAGGCAATCTAGCACCAGCACGCCCCGGGGTCAACACCGATGACGCTGACAGACCAGTCTGCCTCAGGCACAAGGGATTGGCCAGAAATGACGACAGTGCCCCTCCACATGGAGGGGCACTGCAACACTAATGTGACGTGTCCCCAATGCTACGGGGCTAGGCGATGACACTCCACTGCGACGGTCTGACCTCGTCGCCGAAGGTCTTCTGTGCTTCCAGCAGACGCACGCGCTGGGCCTCGAGCTCAGTGAACAGGACCTCGGGCGTGTCGTGCGTGCTGTTCTTCCAGCTCTCGATGACGCGGTCGATCTTGCTCAGGTTCTCGGGGATGCGGAGTGAGAACTCAGCCTCGTACTCCTCGCGCGTGTACTCGCGACCGATGATGTCCCCAAACAGCGGGACAAGGTCCTTGTACTCCGGGATCCAGCCCGTTGCGGTCTTGATAGCCTTGACGTCACCGTTGCAGCGCAGCTCCATCCACTTGTACCAGACCTTCTTGTCATTCTTGCCATTGAGGAACTTGCCGTCGCGGCTCTTGAGAAAGTAGTTGACGCCGAAGATCTTTGGCAGCCGCTTGGCTCCCTTGGCAAAATCGACGTTGACCTGGAGGTACTTGCCCAGCGGGATCGACAGAAAGTCCAAGTTGGACATCTGGTTGTGCTGACGCACACCAGCCTTGCCAATGGTTGCAGCTGTCGTTTCGGACTCAATGGAAGCACCGAACGCGACGATGCCATGAGCCCAGTCGATGGACTCCTGTACCGGGACCCAGGTGTCCGAATCGCGACCGCCATAGACATATGCGCTGACCTCGACACCCTCAGGATTGTCCGCATTCTTGTCCAGGTTCTCCAGCATGTTCAAGCCCAGCGTGAAGCGGGCGTTTGCGTGAGAAGCGGGCACGGACTTGCCATCCTTGTCAACCTTGTCCGGGGTCCACTCGCCCTTGAAGTTGACGCCATGCCCGGGGACCGCTGCGTCCTTGCCTTCCCAGTACACGCCGCCGTCATCCGTCCTGAGGACGTTGCTGAAGATGACCTGATGACCGGGCGCATGCAACGCCTTCCACTGGATAGGGTCGTCCTTGCTGTTGACGCCCAGGATGATGCCAAACATGCCGTGCTCGCAGTTGACTGCTCGCACGACGCCATCGATCTTGCGCAGATAGGCGATGTCGTCGCCAACGATACTCTCGCCGTCCAGCATGGCGGTCGAGGTCTTGCCACACATCGAAGGGAACGCGCCAGTGAAGTAGGTGACGCGATCATGAGGCCCGTGGATGCCCATGACCAGCATGTGCTCGCACAGCCAGCCCTCGTGCGACCCACGGTGGATGGCAAGGCGCATGGCCATCTTCTTCATGCCCAGCGTGTTGCCGGCATACTGCGTGTTGGCACTGTAGACGGTATCGTCCTTGAGGTCGATGTAGATGCGGCGCTTGTCGATGTTCTTCGTCGTCTTGCTCTCGGTCAGCTCGCCCTCAGAATGCACGAACTTGAAAAAGTGCGCCTGTTCACCCTGACGGATAAACTCCTCATAGCCTGGCCGATACAGCAGCTTCTCTGAATGTGCGACGTAGGGGCTGTCGGTGAGCTGAACTGCGGGGATAGCGAATGTGGAACCGTTCGGCCCCAGCGTAGCGAAGACGATTAGCATCTCACGTCCGTGCATGATGCCGTCCATGACCTCGCCTATGTCCTTGAGACCCTCGGTGCGGTCACGCGTGGAGATCTCGGGACCCATCTCTTCGCCAGGGTCTACCAGGATGTTCGTGTGCTCCTTGTCGCGGCCCTGGTCGAGAGGCGAATCGAAGTGGATCGTATGGCCATTCATTGCCAGGCGCTGCTCCTCACCATCATGAATGGCCTTCTCGCTGATGTAGGAGAGATCCTGGGTCGAGTCATCACAGACGAAGACACTCACCGGATTGAGCAACTTGATGAAGTGGGCAATGAAATCGTATAGCTTCCCATTCAAGATCCTGCTGAGCTTCGCGTACTGCTCCCCGCCCAGCCGTTCCTCCAGGAACCTGGCGCCGTTTTCGTCCATGCACACACCTCCGTGGATGCCGGCCCTCCGGCCATTGCTATTCTTTCAGTATTGTACACCATTGTGCGATAACGCACAGGTAGCAGTCATCGACTGACCGGTCGAATCATCGGCTCGCAAGCGCTTTTCGGTTGAATCGACGTGCAAAGACAGCGGGGACCATGATATCGTGAAACGGGTTTGCGTCTCCCTCCAGGCGTCAGGACCGGATCATCGTCAGCAGCCAGATACATGGTTCCAGTGCATCGACGGCATGGACGACACCACCCGGCATGACAACGGCGTCCCCCACTGTCAGGGTGTGGTGCACGCCCTCCAGGATGATGTCGACGCTCCCCTGGAGTACCGTCACGAGCGCGTCAAACGGAGCCGTGTGTTCACTCAGTCTCTGCCCCTTGTCAAACGCGAACAGCGTGACAGTCCCTGTTGGCCGATCGACCAGCGTCTTGCTGACAATCGCCCCTGGCTGGACCGCAATCAGGTCAACCAGCCGTGCCTGCTTGCCGTGAAGCTCGTTTGTCGCCATGAGACACCTCCGCCTCGATTGTATCAGCATACGCGATCTTGGGCCAGCGTCTGCAGTCCGCGGGGTGAACCTGGGAACCGTGTCGGCACTCTGCACGTCCAAGGGATGACGGTCGGGGACACCGACCGGTTCGAGGAGATGAAAACATGAAGAGAAGAATGCTGGCCGTCGTCGTGATTGTGGTGGCGGTTGCCGCCGTGGTCGTCGCCCTTGTGCTGACCCGAGCCTCCGGTGGAGACAAGGTCATCGGGGACACGTTCGAAACGACCGTCGGAAAGACGTTCACGATCGCACTCGATGCCAACGCCACCACCGGGTACAGCTGGAGTCAGACCATAAAGGACACAAACGTCGTTGCGTACGTCGACAACGAATATGTGGCAGAAGCCCGCGACCCTCAGGTTGTCGGAGGAGGAGGCACGGACACGTTCACGTTCAAGGCTGTCGGCAAGGGAACGACCACCATCACGCTGGCCTACGCCCGTCTCTGGGAAAGCGTCCCTCCTGCCCAGACCAGGACCATCACGGTTACCGTCAAGTAGCACAACCACGTGACCCGAAGCGCCCCGCAGCCTGCCACTGCGGGGCGTGGCAGTTTGCCGTGAACGTCTGCTACGCTCATAGCCAGACGCAGGCAGCAGGAGAAGTCAGGCAGCCTGCTACAGTGTTTGCTCTTCGCCTTGTTCGAGCAGGGCCAGCTCTGTCAGCTTGGCATGCAGGACTGCAACATGTTCATAACTTTCAAACAGAACTCGATTGCACACGTCGCCGAATGCTGTCAAAGCGACCTTG
>JAPLGK010000101.1 GCA_026390195.1 Caldisericota bacterium | reverse complement strand
CGTCAAGCACGTGGAGATGATCATTCGCCAGATGCTGAAGAAAGTGAAGGTTGTCGACCCGGGCGATACCACATTCTTCACCGACCAGATCGTGAGCAAGCATGAACTCCTGCTGCAGAACCGCAAGGTCCGCGCGCAGGGCGGCAAGCCTGCGTCCTTCGACCTCGTCCTTCAGGGCATCACAAAATCCTCTCTCGAAACGGATAGTTTCCTGTCCGCTGCGTCGTTCCAGGAGACGCCAAGAGTGCTTGCTGACGCAGCTATCAAGGGCAAGATCGATCGGCTCACCGGCCTCAAGGAAGCAGTCATCGTGGGCAAGTCGATTCCTGCTGGCACATCGTCTCCAGAGCTCATGTTTGAGAAGCGCAAGACCCAGGCGGAACCTGTGCGGGAGGCTCGCGGGAATCGGATCTAGGACAAACGTGACCAGAGAGTCGAGCGAGTGACGTCTGGGCTGCGCGAGTGTGATTTGTCAAGGGGGCGAGTGCTTGACACTTGCCCCCTAATGCGTATCATATAAAGATGTGCATTTACGTCCTTAGGAGGAGATTGTATGGCGACATTTAACCAGCTGGTGCGGTCCCCCCGCGTGCAGCCGAAGTTCAAGACAAAGACTCCGGCTCTCAAGGGTTGCCCACAGAAGAGGGGTGTCTGCACCCAGGTCAAGACCGCGACGCCGAAGAAGCCCAACTCCGCATTGCGCAAGATTGCCAGAGTTCGTCTGACAAACGGCATGGAGGTCACAGCTTACATCGGCGGTGTCGGTCATAACCTCCAGGAGCACTCGATGGTGCTGATTCGTGGCGGCAGGGTCAAGGATTTGCCTGGCGTGCGCTATCACATCATTCGTGGAACACTGGATACTGCAGGCGTGGCCAATCGCATGAAGGCACGTTCAAAGTACGGAGCCAAGCGAGCCAAGAAGGCCACCCCAGCAAAGAAAGGTGGCAAGTAATGCCCAGGAAGAAGCGGCAGTTCCGCAAGCCAGCTCAGGCTGATCCCATCTACAACAGCGAGCTGTTGAACCACTTCATCAACAAGATCCTCAAGAAGGGCAAGAAGGTGAAGGCACAGGGTATCGTGTATGGGGCCATCAAGCTCATCGACGGGAAGGGCGCAAAGCCTGGCATCGAAGTCTTCCAGCAGGCCGTTGAGAAATGCCGGCCCCTGGTTGAGGTGAAGCCCCGCCGAGTCGGTGGAGCTACACTTCAAATACCTGTTGAGGTTGAGTCGCGCCGCGGTATCAACCTGAGCATGGAATGGATCGTCGATGCCGCGAAGAAACGTGCTGGCAAGTCGATGATCGAGAAGATAGCATATGAGATGATTGACGCAGTTTCTGAAACTGGCTCCGCCTTCAAGAAGAAGTCGGATGTCCACCGGATGGCAGAGGCGAACAAGTCGTACTCTCACTATCGCTGGTAGAGCAGGAACGCTGTCGAAGGTTAGTGGAACTGCATGCTTGATCAGAACGATCTGAACAACATACGAAACATCGGTATTATTGCTCACATCGATGCCGGGAAGACGACGACCTCGGAACGAATTCTCTATTTCACCGGGTCCACGTACAAGCTTGGCAATGTCGATGACGGCAATACGACCACTGATTTTCTTCCCCAGGAGCGTGAGCGCGGCATTACGATTCAGTCTGCTGTTGTCACAGCTTTCTGGAAGGGCTTCAAGATCAACATCATTGATACGCCCGGCCACGTGGACTTCACGGCAGAAGTGGAACGCGCTCTCAGAGTGCTTGACGGGGGTATAATCATCCTGTCTGGTGTCGAGGGGGTACAGGCTCAGTCGGAGACCGTGTGGCGTCAGGCGGATAAGTACCATGTTCCCCGCATTGTTTACATCAACAAGTACGACCGCGTTGGTGCGGATTTTGGGAAGACAGTTGTGGCAATTCACGAGAAACTGGGAGCGCGGCCTGCCTTGGTGCAATTGCCGGTCGGAAAGGAAGATACGTTCGCAGGAATCCTCGATGTGATGGAAGCCAGGAAGCACCTGCTCACTGATCCCACCGGTGAAACCTATGAAACCGTTGAACTTGACGAAGGTGACGCCGCTCAGGTTGCTGAAGCTCGCGAGCACCTTATCGAGGCAGTAGCCGAAGTGGACGACGAGGCTCTGGAAGAGTATGTCGCTACGGGCACGATGGAGTGGGGCCATGTCAAACCTGCTCTTCGTCGGGCAACAATTGCGAATCTCATAGTCCCAGTGTTCGTTGGGTCGTCATTCCGCAACAAGGGCATCCAGCTCCTGCTGGATGGCATTGTGGACTATCTCCCTTCGCCCTTGGATGTGAAGCCGGCTGTTGGCAAGATTCCGGGAACTGACGAGAAGGTAGACGTCATGAGCGACGTGAACGGTCCTTTGGTAGCTCTGGTCTTCAAGATCGTGTCCGATCCCTATGTCGGTATTCTGTCCTACGTACGCGTCTACTCAGGTGTCATGAGGAGCAGCTCATATGTCGTGAATGCGAACAAGGGTGACAAACAGCGAGTCAGCAGGCTGCTTCGGATGCATGCCAACAAGCGTGAGGATGTAGAGGAGCTTGGGGCGGGTGATCTCGGGGCTATCGTTGGTTCGAGAGACGTTATCACCGGTACCACCCTGTGCGACGAAGAGAAACTCATTCAGTTGGAGACTATGCATTTCCCCGAGCCGGTGGTTTCGGTTGCCGTTGAGCCAAAGACCAAGGCTGATCAGCAGAGACTTGCCGCATCACTGGCCAAGTTCGCGATCGAGGATCCTACGTTCCGAATCAAGACAGACGAAGAGACTTCCGAGACAATCATCTCGGGAATGGGTGAACTCCACCTGGAGATCATCATCGATCGTCTGTTGCGGGAATATGGGGTGAACGCCTCTGTCGGCGAACCGCAGGTCGCATACCGTGAGGCAATCGGTCGCGAAGTCGTTCAGCAGGGCAGGTACATCAAGCAGACCGGAGGACACGGCCAGTATGGCG
Organism: Caldisericota bacterium; assembly: GCA_026390195.1. Classification (GTDB taxonomy): domain Bacteria; phylum Caldisericota; class Caldisericia; order Cryosericales; family Cryosericaceae; genus Cryosericum. The sequence goes on along the minus strand of JAPLGK010000101.1, from coordinate 720 downwards.
ACGTCGTCCTGAGAATCACCCCGGGCGAGCGCGGTACGGGAATCGTGTTTGTGAACAAGACTGTCGGTGGTTCGGTGCCAAAACAGTTTGTTTCGTCTGTCGAAGCCGGCGTTCGCGAAGCAGTCACCTCGGGGCCTATTCTTGGATTCCCGCTTGTCGACGTGACAGTTGCGCTTACGGATGGATCGTATCATCCAGTCGACTCATCGGAAATGGCTTTCAAGATCGCTGCTTCCAAGGCGCTGCGCGAAGGTTGCACAAAAGCGTCCCCGTTCCTTCTTGAACCCATCATGAAACTCGAGATTGTCGTCCCGAAGGAGAATATTGGCGACGTCATCGGCAGCGTGACAGCCAGAAGGGGTACCATCCGACAGATTCAAGACCGTGGGCACCTGCAGGTGGTCGAGTCATCGGCACCTCTGGCGGCCATGTTCGGATACACGACGATTCTGCGTTCCCTGACGCAGGGCCGTGGTTCTTTCTCAATGGAGTTCTCGCATTATCAGAGGGTTTCTGAGGACGTGAGGGAACAAGTCGTCACCAAGTTTGAAGGTTCGTCCAGCAAGGCGTAATCAGAGAGGGAGGTTATCATGGCGAAAGAGAAGTTTGAGCGTAACAAGCCGCACGTCAACGTCGGAACCATCGGTCACATCGACCATGGGAAGACCACGCTGACTGCTGCTATCACCAAGTGCCTCGCGACCCTGGGTCATACAGCGG
>JAPLGK010000149.1 GCA_026390195.1 Caldisericota bacterium | reverse complement strand
GATATCCAAGTGGACGCTGTCGGCTCCCGACAGCCGAATCCGCTCAAGGGAATGACCAAGCTCTGTGAAGTCCGTGCTCAGGACAGAGACGGACACGTCGACGCGCGGCCGTTCGATCATGGGACTTTCGATACGGTCAGCTCGATCCAGGCGCCTTTCTCGATGGCGTCGCCGGCCGCTGGCTCCTGCATCAGCACCAGCTGTGCGGGTTGAGTCGTCTGAGGCGATACGATGACCTTGCTCACCGAGAACCCGAGGGCACTGAGACGCTTCTTCGACTCAGTCAGCGACAGCCCGACCAGACCGGGCATGGTGGCCATGGTCCCTCTACTGATCGTCAGCGTCACGACAGACCCTCTGTTGACGTCGGCATTGGATCCAGGAACCTGGGCCAGGACCGTCCCTACCGGACTCGCGTCGATCTGCTCGACGAGGTCACCCAGGACCAGCTGATTCGCGACAATGAAGGCCTGCGCCACCTCGAATTTTCCACCAACAAAGTCCGGAAGTGTCAGAGAAACGGGCCCCGAACTGGTTACCACAGTGATGACACGCCCCTTCCGCACCATGGTCTGAGGTTCGGGGTCCTGTTTGAGGACGAAATCCACGGGCATCGTGTCCGAATTCTCTGAAGACTTCACTTCAACCTGTACTCCCGCTTGCGCGGCTTTCGCCTCGGCTTCGCGAAGACTCACGCCCACGAAAACCGGAGCCTGGATCATGCCCTGAACAGCAGTACCGGACGAACAGCCGGCAACCGCTGCCAAGACAGCGACGAGCGCGACCACCTCCAGATATCTATATGGGTTTCGTATCCTCAATGTCATTCCACCTGTAGGCAAATGGAGTCAAAGCACCTGCCATATCTCGCCGAGCCGCCGTGACCCGAACCCACACCTCGCACATAGCCTGTCCACAAACACTCTTCTGAACTATTATATGGCCAGTCGCCAATAGTCAACCGCAAACGAGCGCAAGTCATTTGACAACGAGGCCTAAGGCGGTAGAATCAGAGCGCCCCGAAGCGGGCATTGGATGCTATTCTCTGTAGAGGAGGCTTTATGAAGAAGAGAGTCTTGATCATGGGAGCTGCAGGCCGGGACTTCCACAATTTCAACGTGGTCTATCGGGACAACCCGGACTACGAAGTGGTAGCATTCACGGCGACGCAGATCCCCGGCATCGACGACAAGAAGTACCCTGCCGCCTTGGCCGGCAAGCTCTATCCGAGTGGTATTCCAATCTACCCAGAGTCCGATCTCGACAAGCTCATCGCTGGGCTCAATGTCGATGAAGTAGTATTCGCGTACTCCGACCAGCCACACGTGAAGGTCATGAACAAGGGCTCACAGGTGCTTGCCGATGGCGCCGACTTCACTCTGCTCGGCCCGAAGAGCACCCAGGTCAAGTCCACCAAGCCGGTCATTTCCATCTGCGCAGTTCGCACCGGATCCGGCAAGAGCCAGACCAGCCGCGCCGTCGTCCGCGCTCTGCGCGCCGCTGGTAAGAAGGTCGTGTCCATCCGCCACCCGATGCCCTACGGGGATCTCGCAGCCCAGGCTTGTGAGCGTTTTGCAGCGTACGCCGACCTCGACAAGTACAACTGCACGATCGAAGAGCGTGAGGAGTACGAGCCACACATCGACATGGGCGCCGTTATCTACGCCGGCATCGACTATGAGATGATCGTTCGTCAAGCAGAGAAGGAAGCAGACGTCATTATCTGGGACGGCGGCAACAACGACTTCTCGTTCTATGTTCCGGACCTCAAGATCACGGTCGCCGATCCCCTGCGCGCCGGCAATGAGCTCACGTACTATCCCGGCGAGACCAACTTCCGGCAGGCAGACGTCATCGTCATCAACAAGATCGACTCAGCTACTCCCGCACAGCTGTCCGAAGTCCGCGAGAACATGTACAAGGTGAACCCCACGGCCATCATGATTGAGGCGGCTTCTCCTGTGTTCGTCCAAGACCCGGATATGATCCGCGGCAAGCGGGTTCTGGTGATCGAGGACGGCCCCACGCTCACGCACGGTGACATGACGTACGGCGCTGGATATGTCGCTGCTATGAAATATGGCGCAGCCGAGATCGTCGACCCTCATCCCTATGCGGTCGGTTCCATCAAGGCCACGTTCGAGAAGTACACTCAGAAGATGAGCATCCTGCCCGCCATGGGCTACAGCGGTGAACAGATCGAAGATCTGCGCCAGACCATCGAGGCAACCCCGTGCGACGTCGTCGTCATGGGCACACCCATCGACCTGCTGCGTGTCCTGAAACTCTCCAAGCCTTCGGTCCGCGTTACCTACGAACTCCAGGAAATTGGCACACCAACCATCGTTGACGTCCTGAGGAAATTCGGTCTCATCTGACCGGGGGGGATTATGGCCACAAAACTCAAAGGAAGGGACCTGCTTTGCCTCAAAGACTTCTCGAAAGAGGAGATCCTCGAAATCATCTCGTTTGGCGACAAGCTGAAGATGGATTCCATGGTGGGAAAACAAGAGCACTACCTGGAAGGCAAGTCTGTTGCCATGATCTTCCAGAAACCCTCTACCCGTACCAGGGTGTCGTTCGAAGTCGCAGCATTCGAACTCGGAGCCCACGCATTATACCTCAACGCGAACGACATGCAGCTGCACCGGGGTGAGACCATCTCGGACACCGCACATGTCCTCTCGCGCTACGTCGCTGGCATCGTTGCACGCGTGTTCGCGCACCAGGACCTTGTCGACCTTGCCGCCAACAGCGATTCCCCGATCATCAACGCCCTGTCCGACTTGAGCCACCCCTGCCAGATTCTTGGGGACCTTATGACAATCCGCGAGAAGAAGGGCGCTCTCAAGGGCCTCAGACTCGCCTACGTCGGCGATGGCAACAATGTCGCCAACTCCCTTCTGCTCGGATGCGCACGCGTTGGCATAAACATCGCCATCGCATCACCCAAGGGGTTCGAGCCCAAGGAAGACATCGTCAGGACTGCAACCGAGATCGCCAAGCAGAGCAGTAGTACCGTCCTCGTGACCAACGATCCCATCGTTTCTGTCCAGGATGTCGACGTCGTCTATACCGACGTCTGGGCCTCCATGGGTCAGGAAGCAGAGCATGAGGAACGGGTGAAGGTCATGCGTCCCTTCTCCCTTACTGCCGATCTCATGAAGCACGCCAAGAAAGACGCCATCGTGCTGCACTGTCTGCCGGCTCACCGCGGCGAAGAGATCGCCGACGAAGTCATGGATGGCCCTCAAAGCGTAGTGTTCGACCAGGCCGAGAACAGGCTCCATATCCAGAAGGCAGTCCTGGCCCTTCTCCTTGGCTAGCAGCTCTACCGAATCACACAATGTGGACAAAGGCCGGGGCACTCCCGGCCTTTTCTACATGCCTGTCGCAGGACTGACCAGATTCTCGGCAAAACGGCGTCGCAGTAGTTCGGCGTGCTCAGTTCTCAGGAGTGCCATTCCTGTTCCCCTTCTTGCTTCGTACGTACGTACCTGCTCTCTGCGCAGCAACTGCTCCGTCAGCCACTGCGGTCACAATCTGCCTCAGCGATTTGCGTCGTACATCTCCTGCTATGTAGAGACCCGCAATACCCGTCTCCGTCGATTCGGGAGCCACAACATAGCCCTGGGCGTCGACTTCAACCAGTCCCTTGAGGAGGTCACCTGTCGGAACGAACTCCATGGCCACGAACACGCCTGAGACTTCCAGCGTCTTCTCCCCCCCGGCCAAAAGGCGCAGCCGAAGCCGCTCTACCTTTCCCTCTCCCTCAACGGCGGCGGGAGCCGCTCCCGGAACAAATTCGACGTTTGAAAGCACACTCAGCTGTTCAACCAGGATCGGTTCTGCCTGGAGCGAGTCGAGCGGAAACACCACGATCACTTTGCTGCAACCCCGCGCAAGCACCAGTGCCTCTTCGACGGCAGAACCACCGCCACCCACAACGGCGACCGGCTTCCCCTTGAAGAATGCAGCATCACAAGCAGCACAGTAGCTGATGCCCCGTCCACGGTACTTCGATTCCTCTTTCACAGGCAGAATCCTGGGCATCGCGCCCGTCGCCACGATGACGGAACCAGCCTGGTACACTGTTCCCCCGCCAGTCGTGACGTTGAAACCCACGTCTGTCCTGTTGAGGGAGAGTGCCTCGTCCGACACAAACTCTGCTCCGAACCGTTCAGCCTGCCGACGCATGCGATCCATGAGCTCAGGCGCAGCGATGCCATCGGGAAATCCGGGATAATTGTCGATCCATTCGGTCGAAAGGACCAGTCCTCCCACGCTCATGCGTTCCAACACAACCGGCTTGACCAGCGACCGGCTGGCATACAGGGCAGCAGCCAGACCCGCAGGCCCGGCTCCTATGATCAGAATGTCGGTGGTACGTTCACTCATC
>JAPLGK010000174.1 GCA_026390195.1 Caldisericota bacterium | reverse complement strand
TCGCCCTGAGGTTCAGACCTGTCTTTGTTCCGATCACGATAGTTTCCCATCATTCACCCCTCCTTTCGTCAAACCGTTGCCAAAGGGGTTGATAAACAACCAATTAACTATACCGGAATTGCGTCTTCAGTCAACCGGCTTCTCTGTGATGTCCTCAGAAGCTGACCGCAGCAACTGAACGCTCTTGATGATCTCACGGACGAAAACCGCAACGGGGACCGCCAGCAACAGCCCAAAGAACCCCGCAAGCGTGCCGCCCGCCAGGAGGAGCAGGATGACAAAACCCGGATTGAGCCCCGTCTTCTCGGATATGAGTCGTGGGGCGAGAATCTGACTCGTCGTAGCCTCGACGACACTGAAAATGATAATCCAGGCGATGAACTTCCCCGGACCCGTCACGGCGGCAAAGAAGGCTCCCAGCAACGCGACCACGAACGGGCCTCCGTACGGAATGAACTCGCCGAAGAAATCCAAGACGCCAATTGTCAGAGCATAGTTGATCCGGAACAGCGCGCTGACCCCGCCCATGAACAGCGCAGTTACCAGCGCGACGAGGGCAAGCGCCTCGATGTATCTCCTGGTGCTTGCAGCGACCTGCGCAAGCGCGACCTCTGCACGATCTCTCTGCATATGGATGAACGGCAGCGACAGAGACGCCTCGTAGTAGTCGTGAGAGCCCCTCATGAAGAAGTACATGAGCACGAAGAACGGGAGAAGTGCCCCAAACCCCAGTAGTCTCTTCGACGATGCCGTGACGATGTTCTGTCCGAATTGGATCGCAGCTTTCTGGACTGCGTCGACAACGGCCGCGATGGTGTCCTGCGCCGCCCCGAACTGATAGCGATCCAGCCATGCCGAGAATCTGGAGAAGTAGCCCTGAACTGTCTTTGCGTAATCAGGAAGAGATGCCACGAGCAACCTCGTTTCTCGCACCAGAGGCGGAATCGTGACCGCCACTAGTCCAACGAATGCGCCCACGATTCCCAGAACAACAATGGCACAGGTGATACCCATGGGAAGATGGGTCTTCCGATTGAGCCAGTGTGCAATTGGCAAGAAGAGAAACGCCGCGAATGCCGCGGCGATTCCCAGAAACACGATGCTACGAAGAGTCCACAGGAGCCAGACGGCCCACGCAGCCACAGCGATGCTCAGGACCGACAGAAGGACGACACGCAGAGCACTGGCTTCCTTACTGCTCAGCCTCATCTTCAGCCTCCGTTGGGGCGACCTCCTTGATAATTGCTTCCGCAGCGATAACGCCGCTGCCCTTGGACTTCAGCCGGATCACTTTCACGCCCGAAGAGACCCTTCCAAGCAGGGGGAGGGTCTCGGCAGGTGTACGAATCGTCTGGCCCGTACTCGTGGACACGACGACATCCTGGTCGACGGTTCCCGTTGTGAATGCTGCCAGCGGACCCGTCTTCTCAGTGACGCGGTAGCAGATGACACCGCCCGACCCACGGCCAACCAGGCGGACCTCGTATGGGTTCAGGCGCTTGCCGTGGCCATGTTCCGTGATGAGCGTGAATGGTACCTCGGGCCGAAGCACTTCCATGCCGACGACGAACCTGCCTCCGCGTGAAAGGCGCATTCCGCGCACGCCACCGGCAGATGCACCCATGGCGCGAACGGACGTCGACCGGATGCGAACGGCTCGGCCGGAATCGGAGGCGATGAGGACCTCGTCGCTGTCTTTGACTGGCCTTACCGAGACCACAGAGTCCCCTTCAGCAAGCCTGATGAACGTCTTTCCCGTGCTCCGTATCGTAACAAACTGCGACGTGACCATCTTCTTGATACGCCCCCGACGGGTCACGATGATGAATGACACGCCCTCCTGTTCGGCGGGCAGCGCCGTCGCTTCGGTGACATGTTCGTCCGCCCCCATACCGAGGAGAAGCGATAGATTCTCCCCTCCACCCTGCCGCTTCTCTTCAGGAAGACGGTATGCAGGAATGGAGTATACGCGTCCTTTGTTGGTGAAGAGCAGCATACGCTGCTTCGTGCGGACGGTGAAGTACTTGCTGATATAGTCGTCCCGCTTCAGATTCATGCTCGCGACTCCCAGTCCTCCGCGACCCTGAACCTTGAACGTTGAACTCGGGATAATCTTCGCATAGCCGTTCTTGGAAATGACGACCATGACCTCTTTATCTTCGATGAACTGCTCGTCATCGTCTTCCCCGCGGCCATCGTCCTTCAGGATCTGGGTGCGGCGTGGGTTTCCGTATTTGCGGGCGACCTCGACAAGCTCATCCCGGATGTAGACACGGATCCTGTTGGGGTCTGCCAGCATCGCAGAGAGTCTTTCGATCTCTGCCTTGTTCTCTTCAACCTCTTTCGTCAGCTTCTCGACTTCGAGCGACACCAGAGACCTCATGCGCATCTCAAAGATCGCCTCCACCTGCCGGTCGTTGAGTCCAAAGCTCTCGACGAGGCGAGCCGATGCATCATCCATGGACGAAGACGCGGTCAGGATCTCCGTCACTCGCCTGATGTTTCGAATCGCGATGACAAGACCGTTCAAGACGTTCAGGCGTTCCTCGTGCTTGCGAAGTTCCAGAGTGAACCTCCTGCGAAGCGTTGCCTCGCGGAAGTCCAGGAATGTGGCCAGAACATCGCGCAAAGGGAGGGTGCGTGGCACGCCGTACAGGATTCCGAGCATGCTAACGTGAAAGTGCTGCTGGAACTGGGTGTGTCTGCGCAGCAGCAGGTCAACTCGCTCAGGAACCGCATCTTTCTTCAGTTCAAGCACGACTCGTATGCCCTCGCGGCTGGATTCGTCACGCAGGTCAGACAGTTGGTTCAGGCGCTTGTCCTTCATCAGGCCGGCGACCTTCTGGACGAACTCGGCCTTGTTCACCTCAAACGGCAACTCGGTAATGATGAATCGCGTTTTGTTGCCATCCTTCTCGATGGTGTACTTCCCTCTGGTGATGATGTCGCCCCGACCGGTGGCGATGTATTCGTCGATGCCGTCCGTGCCAACCGCGACGCCGCCGCCCGGAAAGTCGGGACCCTTGACAAACGACCGGATCTGGGCGGGATCCTCGGGTTCACTGCTGATCCGGCAGTCCAGCATATACTTCAGGGCATCGATCAGCTCGCCGACGTTGTGAGGAGGGATGTTGGTGGCCATGCCCACGGCGATTCCGCTGGAACCGTTGAGCAGAAGCTGCGGCACTTTGGCCGGCAGGATGACCGGTTCCTCCAGACTGTTGTCAAAGTTCGGCGTGAACTCGACGATCTCCTTGTCCAGCTCGTCCAGCATGAGTGCAGAGACAGGAGCCAGCCGAACCTCAGTATAGCGCATGGCTGCAGCAGAATCGCCATCAATGGATCCGAAGTTGCCATGGCCGTCGATCAATGGATACCTGAGCGAGAACTCCTGCGCCATGCGGACCAGGGAATCATAGATGGCAATGTCGCCATGAGGATGGTACTTGCCCAGGACGTCGCCAACAATACGGGCGCTCTTCTTGTACGGCTTGTTCCAGAAACACCCCAGCTCATACATGGCGAAAAGGATTCGGCGATGCACGGGTTTCAAACCATCGCGGAAGTCCGGCAGCGCTCGACCAATGATAACGCTCATCGAGTACTCGAGGTAGGACTTCTTCATCTCGTCCTCGACGTAGACGTTGAATACTCTATCGTTTTCTGACATCACTGTCCCTCACTCCGTCAAATGTCCAAGTTGTAGACTTCACGCGCGTGATCAACGATAAACTTGCGACGAGGCTCCACCTTCTCGCCCATGAGCAGCGTGAAAATGCGTTCAGCCTCCTCGGCTTCCTCCAAGGTAACACGTCCCATCAGGCGAGTGGCCGGGTCCATCGTCGTTGACCACAACTGCTCAGGGTTCATCTCTCCTAGTCCTTTGTACCGCTGGACATCAGGCTTGCCCTTCGCTTGCGACAGAAGTGTCCGAAGCTCGTCGTCGGAGAACGCATAGCGCATCGTCTTGCCATCGAGGACACCAAAAAGCGGAGGCTGAGCAAAGTAGATGTTCCGGTTGACAACGAGTGGGCGCATGTAGCGGTAGAAGAACGTGAGCAGCAGCGTCCGGATATGCGCTCCGTCAACATCGGCATCCGTCATGATGACGATCTTGTGATACCGCAGCTTCTCGAGCTTGATATCATCCATGACCCCCGTACCGATGGAAGTGATGAGGGCCTTGATCTCCTCATTCTCGAGGGCTCGGTGGATACCGACCTTCTCCACGTTCAGAATCTTGCCCCTCAGGGGCAGAATCGCCTGGGTGCGCCGGTTTCGGCCCTGCTTGGCGCTGCCGCCTGCGGAGTCACCCTCGACAATGTAGAGTTCTGATTCAGCCGGGTCCTGGGACGAGCAGTCTGCAAGTTTGCCCGGCAGGCGCCCGCCGTCCAGCTCGGTCTTGCGGCGGACGAGGTCACGAGCCTTGCGCGCCGCTTCACGCGCAAGCTTCGCACTGACAGCCTTATTGGCCATTGCCTTGAACTCCTCGATGTGCTTGTCGAGGTACAGTTCCACCTCTTCCTCGACCGCAGCCTCGATGGGCCCCTTGAGATCAGCATTCCCGAGCCGCGTCTTCGTCTGGCCCTCAAACTGCGGTTCAGGGATGCGAAGGTTGATGATGACCACCAGACCTTCACGAATGTCCTCGCCGCCGAGACTGTCCTCGGGCTAGATCAGCTTCACCTGTCGCGCCTTGGCGTTGAAAAGACGTGTGTAGGCGTTCTTGAAGGCCAGCTCATGGGCACCACCGTCCACCGTATTGATATTGTTCACGTAGGAGATCATCTGGTCGTTGTAGCCGGTGTTGTACTGGAAGGCAACCTCGAGAAAGAGACCTTCCGTGTCTCGCATGAAATGCACAGGATCCGGCGGCACGACCTCACTGCCTTCGTTCATGTATCGCACGAACTCAATGAGCCCCTTGTCATACTTGAAGACCTGAACCTCTTCCGTTGCGTGGTCAACGAAGTCGATTTCCAGCCCGGAGTTCAGGAAAGCCAATTCACGCAGACGCTTGCCGATGCGCTCGGGATCGAAAACAAACTCACCGAAGATCTCTTCGTCTGGAGTGAAGCTCACGTACGTGCCTGAAACGCCAGCGGGAATCCCTTCCTCCTTGACACGGAGGTGATACATGGGCTTGCCGCGACTGAACTCCTCCTGGAACACCTTTCCCCACTGTGTCACCTCGACATAGAGACGGTTCGAGAGGGCATTGACGACGGAGACACCGACGCCATGCAAACCACCGGAAACGTGGTAGCTCTTTTTGTCGAACTTGCCACCTGCATTGAGGCGTGTCAAAGCTACCTCGACACCCGATATGCCCAGGACGGGGTGCATGTCGGTCGGTATGCCGCGGCCGTTGTCGTGCACGTCGACGGTTCTGTGGTCTGCGGTGAGCCCAACGTCGATCTTGGTGCAGAAGCCAGCCATGGATTCGTCGATGGCATTATCCACGACTTCCTGCACCAGATGATGCAGGCCCCGTGAGTCGGTCGACCCTATGTACATTGAGGGTCTGGTTCGAACATGTTCCACACCTTCAAGTACCTTGATGTCTCTTGCCGTGTACTGGGAATCCTGCATGCGCAATCCTCCTGTTTCTTGACTATTACATGGTATCATGAAACAGAGGAAATGCAATGCAGGAACAACGGTTCAGACCCTTTCTGCACTCACCTATGTCAAGTACATTTCTGTCAGATGCCCGTTGGACACTAGGACAGCCGGTCAAACGCCTCCCAGACAGCCTTTGCGACCTTCCGCGACTCTCGTTCGAGGTCCTCTCTGTCCACGCCCAGGATCCGGTGTCCCTTCGCGGCGACATTTCCATTGACAACAACAGTGTCGACCAAGTCCGCCGACATGCCAAAAAACATGTGGCCAAAAACATTCTCCGAGGTCAAGGGAGTAGGACTCGCGTAGTCGACAAGAATGAAGTCTGCAGCCGCCCCTTCCTCCAGACGACCCACCGTGCACCCCGCACAACGCGACACGATGTCGGCATTTGTCTCGATCTGAGCTTTCTGCACCTCAGTCCAGAAACCGGCTGGATCCTCGTATCGGTGCCTGAGCCCCACAAGGGTATTCCGGAACTCCTCGAACATGTTCGCCGTATAGCCATCCGTCCCAATGCCGACCTGTATGCCAGCCTCCAGCATCTCCCGAACGGCCGGAAGACCAACGGCATTGTTCATGTTGGACATGGTGTTCACGACGACGGGCGTCCCGGACTTCGCAAGCAATTCCCGCTCTGACACGTCGATGCCGACACAGTGCACTGCAATCGACCGGGGACCGAGCAATCCCGCATCGTCCAGACGGGCCACGATGCGTTTGCCATACTTCTCGACACTGTCTGCCTCGTCAACGGCACCCTCTGCTATGTGAACGTGATACCCGACGTTACGCGACCCGACTCTGTCGCGCAACGTGGTGAGAGTGGCGTCCGAGACCGTGAACGAGGCATGCAGACCAACCATGCCCGAAGCCAGCCCACCCCTTTCCCGAACCTCGTCGAAGAAACGAATGTTCTCCTCAGCGCCAGCGACTGCCCCCTGTATTCCGTTACGATCGGTGATCTCATAGGAAAGCACGTGCCGCAAACCGATCTTGCTCAACGCATCGGACAGTGTCGACAGGCTTCCAGTGATGTAACTGGGTGAAGCATGATGGTCGACGATTGTCGTCGTTCCGCAGCGCAGAGAGTCCATCCCACTGAACGTTGCACTCATCCAGCAAGCATCCTTGAGCAGGGAACGGTCAAGGCGCCACCAGAGGTCCTGGAGCACGTCGAGGAAGCTATGGGATACACGCCCAGTGCCGATGCCTCGCGAGTACATCGAGTACAGGTGCATATGCGTGTTGAGCAGCCCTGGGAGCAACGTCATGCCGGCGGCATCGATCTCATGCCTTCCTGCAACCGGCCGGGCGACATCCA
>JAPLGK010000071.1 GCA_026390195.1 Caldisericota bacterium | reverse complement strand
AGGAGAATGACCACTCATGAATGATCCCACCTACATGTTGCCGGCGAGTTGCTCCTCCGTACGCTATCTGAGCGCTCGCTCAGCCAAGTCGTACCAGACGTACATGGTCGAAGTCAGCGATAGTGTCGTGTTGCTCCCTGGCGACGAGGTCCTTGCAGTTGGCAGTGACAAGGAACTGATGCACGTCATTATCGGCTATCCAAGGCACGATACATCAGGCAAGAAGCGGGCGGCGAGCGGCCTCAAGTACGTCCGCAGACTTGCTCCGAGCGACGTCGAGCGTCTTGAGGAGAACCAGCGAAAACAGGACGCAGCGGTGATTCTGTGCAAGGAGCAGGTGCGGGCGATCAGACTCCCGATCCACCTCGTGAACTGTGAACTCTCGTTTTCGGGCAAACAGTATGTGTTCTATTTCACGGCCGAGACCCGCGTCGACTTCCGGGCTCTCGTGTCCACTCTGTCAAGGTCGCTAAAGGCCAAGGTGCAGATGTGGCAGATCGGCTCTCGCGATGAAACCCGTTTCTTTGCCACGGTGGGCATGTGTGGGCGCGAGCTATGCTGCAACTGTTTCCTCAAGGAGATCAAGCCGGTCAGTCTCAAATGCGCCCGCGTGCAGAACCTGAGCTTGAACCCCAACAAGATAACGGGCGTCTGTGGCAAGTTGATGTGCTGCCTCAGATACGAGACCTACGAGTACGCCGATGCATCAGGGCTTGACGTCAAGAAGAAGCCGAGGGAAGGAGCCGCGCAGTAGTGCACGTGGCTCCAATGTCGGAGGATTCCACGAAGCAACCAGGAAGGCCATTGCTGTTGCGACTCCAGGAGCCTGCCTAGTGGCTGGGTTCTGTTCATGAGCGTCGTGGTCGGAATGAGCGGAGGGGTAGATTCTGCCGTCTCTGCACTACTCCTGAAAGAGCTTGGTGAACATGTCATCGGGGTCACTCTGCACTTCTCTCAGCACAGTGCCTGCTGCGACATCAGTTCCACGCGACGGGCGAAGACCCAGTGCGAGCATCTTGGAATTGCATGGCACAATGTGGACGTAAGAGAGGCCTTCGACTGCCAGGTCGTCCAGCCGTTCTGGCAGGCGGTAGCCGGAGGGGCCACCCCAAATCCTTGTGTGTTCTGCAACGAGCGCGTCAAGTGGCAAGGACTGCTTGATGTAGCCGACGAGCTGCATGCCGGCTTTATCGCAAGCGGTCACTACGCTGGAATCGTCCACAGCGAGGATGGGGACCAGATTTGCCGCGGCATGGACCGGGCGAAGGACCAGTCGTACTTCCTGTACCGGCTTTCGGCGGAGAAGCGTCATAGAGTCTTGTTCCCTCTCGCAGGTCGCGTCAAGAGCGACGTGGTGGCGCTGGCCTCGCGATGGTTCAGCCCTGATCTTCTCTCGAGTCGCGAGAGTCAGGACTTGTGTTTTGTTGAAGGTCCGGTCAGCGAGGAGATTCGTCGTCGCTTGCCATGTGTACCTGGAGACGTGCTCCTGATGGATGGAACCGTTATCGGGAAGCACCAGGGGCTGGCGTCATATACAGTCGGCCAGCGATCAGGCCTTGGCATCAGTGCGGCATCACGGCTCTATGTCGTGGAGAAGCGGCACGCCACGAACGAGCTGGTCGTCGGGCAGCGGAGTGCGTGCATGAGAGATGCATTTGAAGCCATCGATCTGAAATGGCAGCATCTTCCCACTGGCAAATTGGCGCATTTCAGCGCAGACATCGTGACACGATACAGGTCAAAGCCAGTCAAAGGCAGTATCGACCGAGTTTCTGAGGATAGAGTCTCCGTTCATCTGGCCGATTCGTTGTTTGCTGTCACCCCGGGACAAGCGGTTGTCTTCTACGACGACCGGTGTATACTCGGAGGCGGAACGATAGTCTAACACTTGTTCTTGGCGATTTGCCACGAATTGTGGTAAAAAGTGGGAAATTGTGGTATACTTACGCCATGAACAAGGAGAACTGTTTCATCGGTGAATACCGCTACTCCGTGGACGACAAGGGGCGAACGATGTTCCCCGCCCACTACCGCTGTGACGCCGGTTCTCCCTACGTTCTCACCAAGGGCATGGATCGATGCCTTTACCTGTTTGATGACAGAGTGTGGACCTCTATCATCGAGCGGTTCTATGGTGACCTCATCCCTGTCTCATCCGACAATCGGGCCTTCGTCCGCATTCTTTTCAGCGGAGCTGCAACGGTTGAACTCGACAAGATTGGTCGCATTTCGATACCTCAACATTTGCGTGAGTATGCTTCACTTGACAAAGAGGTCGTATTCGCCGGTGCCTTGACGCACCTGGAGATCTGGGACGTTCATATCTGGGATACCTACCGGTCTAAAGCAGAGAAGGTTTTCGAACAGAATATTGGAGCTTTGCAGGCCAGATGAGTGAGTTTGTACATACCCCAGTCCTCCTGGACGAGGTCACGGCATACCTGCAGATTCGACCAGACGGAACCTATCTGGATTGCACGACAGGGGAAGGCGGACACGCATATGAGGTTGGGCGCCAACTTTCTAGCGAAGGGACGCTTTTCATGCTGGATGTCGATGCAGCGGTTCTTGCCATTGCC
>JAPLGK010000093.1 GCA_026390195.1 Caldisericota bacterium | reverse complement strand
ACAACCCAGATGGCAGCAGGGACAGCCCCGACTGCTGCGATGAACGGAGAGAAGTGCACCTTGGCCTTGATGCGTGGGACAAGTTTCCAGGCGACGCCGGCGACGGCCGCAAAGGGGAGCGCCCACAGGACCGCCACTAGGTACTCGTGGAGCAGAATCCCCAGAGTTGTCGCGACACCGCCTCCACCTCTGAACTGAAAGAAGACCGGCCAGTTGTGCCCGACGATGACGGCCATGAACGACACAATCGGGACCCATGAGGGGAGTGACATGGAACGTAGAAGGAGGCTGAGCGCGTAGCCCTTCATGACGTCGAGCAGACCGACCGTGAGGCCGTAGCCCCAGCCGTACTGACGGACGCTTCCCGAAAGGCCAGGGTTGTCCTTCAGTCGAATATCCTCGTGCTTGACCAGGAAGCTGAGGACGAGGCCCCAGCAGACAGAACCCCACAGGTACGATGCCACGACCACAGCCCCGTACTTGAGCCAGATGTTCATCAGGATCCTCCCGACCATGCCTCGATGTCCGAATACGTTGCCAGCGCTCCGCTCCTACTCGCAGCCTCAGTCTAAATCAATGTTCCGGCTTGTAAAGCAGGCTCTTGCCAGTATACTTTTCTGCAGGCCGCACTGCGCTTGTCCAGCGGTGATCATCGTTGTTTCTGGTGCTGCCTGTGATGCCGCAGTTATCGTGGAGGTCGTATGGGTTTTTGGACTGTTTTCGCTATAGCGGTGGGCCTTTCGATGGACGCGTTCGCCGTGTCCGTGGCGAACGGGTGCCGCATAAAGCGGTTGACTCTGCGCGATGCGTTGCGGCCAGGCTGGTGGTTTGGCGGGTTTCAGATGCTCATGCCCGTGCTGGGCTGGCTCGGCGGCCTCGCGCTCAGAGACCTTATCCAGAGCTTCAGCCACTGGGTTGCGTTCGGTCTCCTCGTTTTCGTCGGTGGCAAGATGCTTGTCGAAGTCGAACATGGTGGAAAACATGAGGACGAGTGCGGGGCAGAGAGGCGCAGCACGCGCGAAATGCTGGTCCTTGCCATTGCCACAAGTATCGACGCTTTAGCGGTTGGCCTGAGTCTGTCGCTCCTGCACGTGTCGATCTGGTGGCCGGCACTGCTTATCGGGCTGGTGACATTCACGTTGTCGCTGGCAGGCACCCTCCTGGGTTCCAGCATCGGAAAGCTGCTCAAGGACAAGGCCGAGATTCTGGGTGGCCTTGTCCTTATTGGTATTGGGATCAGGATATTGCTGCAGGGGTTGCGCTAGGACGTACTGCTGCAGAGGGAAGGGAGGCTTGCATATGGCACACACGTTGTTCAATGGTGAGGTCAAGTATCACATCAGGTTGAAGCAGGGTGATGTTGGCAGGTACGTTCTGTTGCCCGGTGATCCCGGTCGCTGTGAAATCATCGCCAGGTGGTTCGACAACCCGGTGAAGGTTGCGCAGAACAGGGAGTATGTCACATACACGGGAACGCTCCTGGGCGAGAAAGTTTCGGTGACGTCGACCGGAATCGGAGGACCGTCGACCGCGATTGCCGTCGAAGAACTCGCGATGGTCGGTGCCGAGACATTCATACGCGTCGGAACGTCGGGCGCAATGCAGCCCAGCATCGGCGTTGGGGATCTGGCGATTGTCACAGCCGCGATCCGCGACGAAGGGACGACCAGGCAGTACATGCCCATCGAATTCCCGGCAGTGGCCAACATCGACGTGACTCTGGCACTCAGAGCTGCGGCCGAGAAGCTGCGTCTTACCTGGCACCTGGGTGTGTCCCAATCGAAAGACTCGTTCTACGGCGAGGTTGAGCCTGACCGCCAGCCACTTGCGGAGCAGCTGAACGCTCGTCGCAGGGCCTGGATTGCAGGTGGAGCTGTGTGCTCGGAGATGGAGGCCGCCACGGTGTTTGTGGTATCGAGCATTCTTCACAAGCGTGCCGGCGGCGTCATGCTCATCGTCGACAGCCAGTTTGCAGAGGGTGGAAAAAAGCCCCATC
>JAPLGK010000066.1 GCA_026390195.1 Caldisericota bacterium | reverse complement strand
TTGTCGCCCACGAGGGGACTGGAGGACAGGGCGTTCAGGAGGGAGACGAGACGAAGCACTTTCTCCAGCACTTCGGGGCGAAAGCCGGTCGATGCAGCTTGAGCCAGCAACCGTTCGCGTGACAGGTTCATACAGGTTCCTCCCACGAACGGTGGAGTACGTCGTCGGGCACGATGAGATTCCAGCCAGGTATGCTGGTTCCACCGGCATGGCGGTCCATGTAGACCACGCTTCCGGGCTGCAAGGCATGCAGAGAAGCCAGTTGTCTTGCGGTGACTTGGTACCTGCGGCGGTGTTACTCCAGGAAGAACCCGACTTTGGATACTGCTGTTGCGTTGTCCAACAGCTTCGCGTACGAGATGATCTGATCAACGTTGTACATAGGAACGGACTCCAGAGACCTCCAGATTTCCTCCCAGCTGCCTCCCAGGCGCGGGCGCTCCAGGACATCGACAAGTGTCCGTTCAGGCGAAGTGACCTTCACATCGAGGCCCTGACGGTCCACCGTGTCCACAAGGAAGCTCTCGGCATTCTGCAGCACGAGTGCACCTGGCGGCTGCGTCGTGACGACGTCGACGCCACGGAACTGGACAGGGCGCATGCGATGCCGGGTCGTGATGACGACGCGTTGCTGGGTCGTATAGGCATAGCCGAGCAGTTCAAGTGCAGAGTGATGAGAGATGACCGCGTCGTCTGTCAGCCGTGAGCTCAGGAGAAACATATCGACCGGCCAGTGAGCAGGGTCAGTGCCAGGCTGTACCACGGCGTAGAGGCCGGGCCGCAGGAGGAGGAGTCGGCCACTGCGAAGATGGTGTTGTAGCAGGGTGGTCACAGCATTGCGCGATGCCATGCCGCCAGCGTCCAGAACAGCTGTGAACTCCTTTCTGGTAAACACAGGATGCACGGCAAAGAACTCCGCAGTCTTCATGCTATACCTCCCCTGAGTGTAGTCATACCATCCAGCAGGTTCTCGTGGCGGTATCGACAACTTGCAGATACTCTTCATAAACGTATATATTGTATACGCTTATGCAGAGAAATTGCAAGTTATGTGGGGTCAGCTGGTAAATAGCGGCCAACGTGGTACGTTTAGCACGTGAGACGGAGCAAGGACTAGATTCCTGCAGACGCGGGCATAACACACCGTGGCTGTAACATTCTTGCCTCAAACGGAACCGTCCCGAGAATGTTACACTTGTGTGCGGGAATGACGGAGGGGTGCAAGAATGGCGGAGGCGCTATACTGTAGGCGACATCCCTGCAGTGGAGGCAACAATGGAACAACATGGTCTGGTGATGGTGTACACGGGCAACGGCAAGGGGAAGACGACAGCGGCACTGGGTCTCGGCCTCAGAGCCATCGGAGCAGGACAGCGCGTCCTGCTCGTCCAGTTCATGAAGGGGGACCCAAGCTACTCCGAGCTGAAAGGTATCGCCTTTCTGCCGGGATTCGAGGTTGTCCAGACGGGTCTGCACCACTGGGTCACCAAGGAACAGGTCAGTCTGCTGGACAGGATGGAGGCACAACGGGGAATGAACATCGCCCGCAACG
>JAPLGK010000196.1 GCA_026390195.1 Caldisericota bacterium | reverse complement strand
GAGCAGTCGGCCGACTCTCGTTGCTGGAATGTCTTCCGAAGGAGAGCGAGGCACGTACTGCTCACGAATGGCGGACACAATGTCTGGTGAACCGCCGGCGCGCGAGAGATAGACGCCGCCGATTTCCCCTTGGAGCGTTGTGTACTCCTTCACCATGCTGGTAGCAAGATCTGCTTTGGAGAGGTGGGCTGCAGCGACGAGCGTTGCTTCCTCTTCCGGCGTCACGGAAGCGTACATGGTTGCGCAGGCTGCTAGTCGCTCGAGCCGCAGAGTCTTGACGGCCATAGTGCCGAGCTTGTCCATGAAAATCAAGGTATCCAGCCGGCCCACATATACCTCCAGAGGCTCACGCATGTCTTCCTGGATGAAGAAGGCTGCATCCAGAAGACGGGCATTGGCGACGCTCTCATTGCCTCGTCGCACGATGTCAATGAAGTCGGTAAGGCCGTTGCGCACGCTCAGGAAGTGTGGAACGACGTTCTCGTCCTGGTTGTACACCAGGAAGGAATGCATCTGTTGCTGGAGCACAGAACGGACGACGCTTTCGGGGAGTTGGGTAGCTATGTTCGGGAGGTCTCCCAGGAAGACGGACGGGTATTCGACGAGGTGCACGACCTCGTCCAGCCAATCGCCCATTTTGTCTCCGAGCTTGAAGCCAAGAGGCTTCAACAGCTTGTCTGCCTGTTTTTCGATCAGGCGGCGGCGTTCGGCGGGGTCCACGATGACGAATGCTTCGCGCAGCCGTCGCATATAGTCTTCCGGTGACGTCACTGTTATTGGTTTTGGCTTGCCGACGCGGAGGCCGAACGTCGTGTTCGAGCTCTGTACTCCGGCTACTTCCCAGTGAAGGACTTCGGCGCCAAGCAGCGCGAGCAATCCGCGAATGGGGCGCGCAAACTGGAACCCGGACTCCTCCCAGTGCATCATCTTGGGGAACGTGACTTCGTGGGGCAGGCGAGGGAGAAAGGCCTGGACGAGCTCAGAGGACTTCTGCCCCGTAACCGTTTTCCGGGCGTAGACGTATGACCTGCCGACGACGTCTACGGCGTACGTGTCGGCAGGATCCACACCCTGCCCCCTGCAGAAACCGAGCAGAGCTAGCGTGGGATTTCCCTGAGCGTCATAGCTCGACGCCTTGGCCGGTCCCTTTACTTCGGTTGTACGGGCGTCCGTCTGTTCCTTGACGTTCTGAGCCAGGACGACAAGTCTCCGTGGCGTGGAAAAGCCACGGACATCTCCATGCCCAATGAAGGACTCGTCGAGGTGTGTTGTGACATGTTCGACCAGTTGCGCCTGAGCGTTGTCTACGAAACGTGCCGGAAGCTCCTCGGTCAAGATCTCGATCAGCAGGTCACTCATGGTTCTCGTTCTCCAGGTAGAGGCTGGCGCAGCCGTACGCAAGACGGCGTACGCGGGCAAGGTAGGCCATGCGCTGAGAAACCCCGACGGTGCCACGGGCGTCAAGGACGTTGAACGTATGTGAGCATTTCAGGAGGTACTCGTAGGCAGGAGTAATGAGTTTCTTATCGATCATGCGTTGGGACTCCTTTTCGCAGAGGT
>JAPLGK010000169.1 GCA_026390195.1 Caldisericota bacterium | reverse complement strand
ACTGCCTCGTCCCGGAACGAGGCTCTCAGGTCTTCTCTTCGCTCAGAGACTGGAGTTCGTAGAGATTCTTGTAGATGCCGCCCTTTGCGAGCAGTTCCTTGTGCGTTCCGGATTCGCTGATACGCCCTTTCTGTACCACGACAATGCGGTCCACCGTGCGAATGGTCGACAGGCGGTGCGCGACGATGATGCTGGTGCGACCCTTGAGGATCTTGCGTATGGCCGCCTGGATAATGGCCTCGGATTCAGTGTCGATGCTGGAGGTTTCCTCGTCGAGGATGAGCACGCTGGGGTCGAAGTAGAGCGCCCGGGCAAACGAGATGAGCTGCCGCTGGCCCGAGGAGAGGTTGTTGCCACGCTCGTACAGATGGTAGTGCAGACCTCCCTCGAGGTCTTTCACAAATCCCATGCCCAGGTAGTCGACGATCTCGCCCGCGCGCTGCTCGTCGGGATGCTCTTCGAACAGGGCGATGTTGTCCAGGATACTACCGCTGAAGATGAACACCTCCTGCATGACAAACGCGACGCTGTGTCTCAGGAATTCGGCAGGCAGCGTCGCCACGTCCATCCCCCCGAGCAGCACATGTCCGCTGTCGAGGTCATAGAACCTGGGAACCAGACCCGTGATGGACGTCTTCCCGGCACCAGTCGAACCGACCAGTGCGACAGACCCGCCCTGTTCGACCTTGAAGGTGATACCCTTGAGAATCTCCTCGCCCTGGTTGTAGCTCAGGTGGACGTCCTGGAACTCGATATCGAAGGAAGACGGAAGCCGGCCATCAAACGCCTCGGGAGCGTAGACTTCCTCCGGTTCATCCATGACACGGAAGATCTTCTCGGCGGAGGCCATGGCCGACTGGATGGTGTCGAACTGCTCTGCAAGCTCCTGCACGGGGCGGAAGAAGATTGCCGCATAGAAGGTGAACGTGATGAGCGTTCCGAAGGACAGGGTCCCGCCAAGGATGCGGTTCCCGCCGAAGTACAGAAGCAGGGCGATGGCAAACGTCGAGAGAGCGCCCACCAGCGGCCGGAAGATACCGTTGAGATGGACCAGGCGCAGACGGATGCGCGTGAAGTCACGGTTGATGACGTCGAATTTCTGCTTCTCCTTCTCCTCGATGGCAAACAGCTGGACGACACGCACCCCCTGCAGGCGCTCGGCGATGAATGCGTTGATGCGGGCCAAGCGTGTCCGGGCCATGCGGTGGGTATCGCGCATGGGGATGCGAAGCACGGCAGTGATGACGATGACGGCTGCCAGCACGCTCACCAGGATCCACGTCAGGAACACGTTCAGCGCGAACATCGTGACGAGGACGCCCACCAGTAGCAGCGAATCCTTGGCCAGGTTGACCAGTGAGTTGACGTACATGTCGGCCAGAGAAGCTATGTCATTGGTGACCCGTGTCGTGAGACGACCAGACGCGGCCTTGTCGAAGTAGATGAAGGGAAGACGCTCGATGTGCCGGAAGAGCTGGACGCGGATCTCGTACACGACGCGCTGCCCCACGACCTCCAGCAGGAGCCTGTTGCCGTAGGCGACGACCAGCATGATCGCGACGACCACGAGGAAGATGAGAGACAGGCGCCTGATACCGGCCCCGTCCGCCGAGCGGAGCCGGTCACGTTCGGTGGCAGGCAGGCGCTGGAGGTCCTCCACACTCATCAGGAACGATCCTTCCGCAAAAGCAGGCGCCGGCGCTTCGAACAGCGCGGGTACCGTCCGGCTGGTGTACGAGGCCAGCGTCTCGGCTCCAAGCTCTGCGGCCTTGTCCGGCGTGATGACGTAGAACGACACCTCGGTCCCGGCGAGCGAGCGGCCCAGAACGCGGCCTGCATGTGCAAGTTCGGTCTTGTCGCAATAGAACCGGCCACCCAGCGCGAACCGTGCGGCCGCAGGCACCAGGCTGTCCACCAGCTTCGCGTCCTCAGCACTATCCAGCCGGACGAATCTCGACGACGTCGGATCGACGTACTGGTCGATGGCACTGCGGACGATCAGAGGTTTCAGGATATCTCCTGCGTTCAGGACACAGACCAGCGCCAATGCCAGCAGCAGCAGCCAGGCCTGTGGTCTCGCGAAGCGCAGCAGGCGGCGCATCAGCGTCACGTCGAATGAACGCTCTTTGACGTCTTCCTGCATGACCGGCTCGCTCATTCCTTCTCCACCTTGCGCTCCACCAGCTGTTTCCTGAAGATGCGCCAGTACATGCCCTTCGCCCGAAGGAGATCGCTGTGGATCCCCTCTTCCTCGACGTGCCCGCTGTCGAGAACCAGCAACTTGTCCAGGTGCCGCAGTGCAGAGATGCGGTTGCTGATGACGACCGTCGTCGGCTTTGTCTCGAAGCTTGCGATGTTGTCGAGGACATGCTTCTCGGTGTCGGCGTCCACGGCCGACAGGGCGTCGTCCAGGACAAGGATACGAGGCTTCTTGAGAATGGCGCGCGCGATGGTGACACGCTGCTTCTCGCCACCGGACAGCGTAACGCCGCGCTCCCCGACCACCGTACTGAACTCGTCCTGAAACTCCATGATGTTCTTGTAGACGCCGGACAGCCTTGTCGCTTCCTGGACCTCTTCGGCCCCGACCGGCAGCTCGGTCACGTTGATGTTCTCCTCAAGCGAGTCCGAGAACAGGAACACGTCCTGGGTCACGACGCCGATCGCCCGCCGCAGATCCTTGATGCGGTAGTCGCGGACGTCATGCCCGTCGACCAGGACCCGTCCCGACGTCGTGTCATAGGCACGCGTCAGCAGTGAAACGATCGTTGTCTTGCCTGAGCCGATGGGACCGATGATGCCGACTCTCTGCCCGGGGAGCACACGGAAGCTGACATCGTCGAGGATGCGTTTGCCCTCACGCTCGAACGTCACGTGGTCGAACTCGATTTCCCCGCGCATGTCGTCTAGCGTGAGAGCGTCGGGCCGCTCGAGGATGGTCGGCTCCATGTCGAGGACCTCGTTGATCCGGGCCAGGGACGCCTGACCCCTCTGGAACAGGTTGATGGCCCAGCCCAGCGCGAGCATCGGCCAGGCGAGCATGCCGATGTACGTGTTGAACGCCACCAGCCCTCCGATACTGAACTGTCCCCGTGTGACAAGAAGACCGCCTGCCCACAGGAGGATCAGCGTGGCAATGGAACCGAGGAAGTCGATCAGGGGGAATGTGAGCCCCCAGACCGTCACGAGTCTGACATTGCGGCGTGCGATGTCCATGGCTCGTTCCTGCAGGCCGCGCGCGGCAGCGTCCTCGCGGGTGAAGACCTTGATGACCCGGATGCCGGTCACAGCCTCCTGCACATAGTCGCTTAGAGCGGAGAACGCGTCCTGCACTCGCTTGAACAGCCGGAACACGACAGGGCCCGAGCGCGTTACGACGAGCGCGATGAGCACAAGAGGCACCAGCATCATCAGCGTCAGCGGGCGGTTGAAGCGGAACATGGCAACCAGCGTGAATGTCGTCATGATGATGAAGTCCGAAATCATGAGCAGGCCGTCGCCCAGCGCCTCCCGCACCGCCTCGAGGTCATTGGTCACAAGCGCCATCAGGTCTCCCGTTTTGTGTCTGTCGTGGAATGCGGCCGAAAGCGCCATGAACTTGGCAAAGAGGTCACGGCGCATCTGCTCTTCGACCCGCCTGGCCGAACCCCACAGCAGATACCTCCAGAGATACCGCCCGACGGTCATCGCGACGACCAGGAGGCCTATCTGTAGCATCGCAGCGCCCAGCTCACGGGGCCCCGCCTTGAACGCCGCCAGTCCATCGATGACGCGTGCCGCTATCCCCGGGATGAGCGTCTGTATGACGTCGACCGTGCCAAGAATGATGATGCCGCCGACATACTGCGGCCAGTAGCGCGACAGCGCAGGGCCAAGGTGCCGGAGCATGTTCGTTCTTTTGGTTTCCGTACTAGTCATGACAGGACAGGATATTGTCCAATCAGCCCGATGTCAACCGCCGGAACCCTTCAAGCCCCGCACGGGCAGGACACATTGGCCCTCTTGCACAGGAGCATCTATGGGGTACCCTGTCTCAGTGAACCCATGAGAACACAACCAGATCCGAGTCTCGCCCTCGTGTACGCGCGGCTGACGGCCGCCTGGGGTCCACAGCACTGGTGGCCCGCCGGCACGCCGTTCGAGGTCGCCGCTGGCGCGGTGCTGACCCAAAACACGGCGTGGTCGAACGTCGAGAAAGCGATCGACGCTCTTCGCTCCAGCGGCGCGATGTCGGCCCAGGCCCTGACCGCACTGCCCGAGCTGGAGCTGGCAACCCTCGTCCGACCTGCTGGATACCACAACATGAAGGCGCGTACCCTCCAGGCGTTGTCTGCGTGGCTCATGCGGCATACACCCCACGGGGACCCTGCAGAGCTGGTGGATGCTGACCTCCAGGCGCTGAGGGCGGACCTCCTGTCCGTGCGCGGCATCGGCAAGGAGACGGCGGACAGCATCCTGCTGTATGCCGCTGGTCGTCCCGTCTTCGTCGTGGACGCGTACACCAGGCGTATCGGCGCGAGACTGGGCTTGCTGCCCCCTCGCGTCGATTACGATACGACACAGTCGTTTTTCACAGCACGTCTGCCCGTCGACGTTCAGATGTACAATGAATTGCATGCACTGCTGGTCCGACTTGCGAAAGAGCATTGTCGTGCACATCCCGTGTGTAGCGGATGCCCTCTGCAGGTATTGTGCCCGTCTACAACCGGTACAGGCGTTCTTTCAGCTGACGGATGGCAGTCCGAAGTCCATAAGAGGAGGAGTGGTTCATGACTTATCGCTATATCTACGGTCCAGTCCCATCGAGAAGGCTCGGCCGCAGTCTCGGTATCAGCACCATCCCTGACAAAACATGCAATAAGAGCTGTATCTACTGTATGCTCGGACGCACCGACCATCCAACGGTCGTACGGCAGGAATTCTTCCCGCTGCAGGACATTCTCGGTGAACTGAAGGATGCGCTGAAGCACATAACGCCGCCGCCCGACTACATTTCCATTGTCGGAAATGGGGAACCGACCTTGTATCTACGCCTGGGAGATCTTATCCGAGAAATCCGGCATTTGACCAGCATTCCTGTCGCCGTTATTACCAATGGTGTGCTGCTTTCGGATCCGGCGGTGTGTGCCGACCTGGCCGAAGCTGATATCGTTCTGACCTCCTTCAATGCTCCAACAGATGCATTATTTCACCGCATTGACCGTCCATGCGCCGGGATCACTTTTGATGCTGTGCGACAAGGGCTCATTGCCTACTCCCGTATGCAGCGACAGGGACAGTTGTGGGTCGAGATGATGCTGCTGGAAGGCATCAATGATTCACCCGCTGTCCTCCAGGAATTGCACTGGCTGCTGCAGGAAGTCGGGCCCGATCGTGTGTTTGTTGATACGCCTATCCGCCCGCCCGCTGAGCCATTTGTCCGCCCAGTAGGCTCTGAGAAACTGGCAGAAGCAGAGGGTATTCTGGGCAGTGTGCAACTCTCTGGATCCGATTTCGAGGCATTCACCGTCGACGCAGGGGTTGATCCTGTCGACACGCTCACCTCCATCTGCAAGCGACACCCCATGCGAGAGGACCAGGTCATCGCACTGCTCCGCCGGTCCGGTATCGACCCTTATCCAGTACTCAATAAGCTTTGTGCCGATCCTCGTTTCCGTGTGGAACGGTATGGCGGCTCCACATTTTATCTTGCCCACGATGAAAACAGAAGAGTAGACTAATGATTTTGGGGGCCCATGTTTCCATCGCGGGGGGAGTGGCAAATGCCCCTCAGAATGCTGTTGAGTGCACATGCGAGACGCTTCAGATCTTCACCAAGAGTCAGCTTCAGTGGCAGGCGCCGCCCTTGTCACGGGACGAAATCGCCGCGTTCCAGCGCGGCATGAAGCGGCATCACATGGTCCCCGGAACAGTCCACGCCACCTATCTCGTCAACCTTGCCGCCCGCGACCCCGACCTTCTGGTCAAGTCCAGGGACTGCATGGTCAGCGACATCGGCAGGACGGAGCACCTGGGCATTCCGTATCTCGTCGTCCATCCCGGGGCTCACCGTGGCCAGGGGGCCGAGAAGGGAATCCAGATGGCGGCCAGGAGTCTGGACTACATCTTCCGGCATACCCGTGCGCGCCGAACCATGGTGCTTCTCGAAACCACCACGGGTGCTCGTTCCGTCCTGGGCGGCGTGTTCGAGGAACTCGCCGCCATACGCAGCCTGTGCCGTTTCCCCGCGCGCGTCGGCTTCTGCATCGATACGTGCCACATTTACGGCGCTGGCTATGACATCCGCTCTCGAGAAGGGTACGCCGCGACCATTCACGAACTGGACCGCGTCCTCGGCTTGGACAATGTCCGGGCTTTTCATCTCAACGATTCCAAGGGTGCGCTGGGTTCGAAGATCGACCGGCATGCAGAAATCGGACAGGGCGAGATCGGACTGGAGCCATTTCGTCTCTTGCTTGCCGACACGCGATTCGGCAGGATACCCGGAATTCTGGAGACGCCCGGAGGCGATGGCGCCTACGCTCGCAACCTCGCCGTCCTGCGCTCCCTCATCCCGTCCCCGTGACTTGTCAACCCCCATGGTGCGGAGCACCATGGGGTATACAATTGACCCCGCTGCAGGAAATCGGAAGACCAGACGGCCACCTCGAACGCTGCGTGTTCCCAGCCTTGTGATTGAGGCCAAAAGCGCTACACTACAGGCAAGATTGCGTCAAACGTGCATCACTGCGTACCTGACGCGGAAAGGAGCCACCATGCATAGGGTGTTGCGCATCGCCTGTGTTGTCCTGCTGGCACTTCTCATCGGCACGACCTGCGGCTGCACCGCTCAGTCCCCCACACCGGAGGAGGGAGACATCAAGGGTCCTCTGGTACGGGCGCGAGATCTGGGAGCCGTGGAGATCCGCGAATATGAGGGCAAACCGCTGAGGGACTTCAAGGCCCTGCCGGACAACTCGTTCCGCGGACCGCAATCAGTGGATCTCGCAACGTACCGTCTCGTCATCGATGGAGCTGTACGCAGTCCCCAGACTCTCACGTATGCTGACGTCCTCTCGCACACGCACTACCAGAAGCTCATCACCCTGCACTGCGTGGACGGGTGGAGTGCGACGGGCCTGTTCGAGGGCGTCCTCATGAAGGACCTGCTGGCGCAGGCTGGGCCACTGCCGTCAGCGGTCACCGT
>JAPLGK010000146.1 GCA_026390195.1 Caldisericota bacterium | reverse complement strand
CCGGATACATAGGCTATGAAGAGGGCGGGCAGTTGACAGAGGCCGTGCGCCGGCATCCGTACTCGGTCGTCCTGCTGGACGAGGTCGAGAAGGCCAATTCCGACGTGTTCGACATCCTGCTGCAGGTCCTGGACGACGGGCGCCTGACGGACGGCAAGGGCCGTACGGTCAACTTCCGCAACACGGTCATCATCATGACCAGCAACATCGGGAGTGACATCATCAGCCGCATCGAGGCAACGCCCGGAACGGTCGCGTACGAAGAGGAATACTCGCGCGTCACCACGGTGGTGCTGGAGCATATGAAGACGGTGTTCCGTCCTGAGTTCCTGAACCGGGTGGACGAGGTCGTCGTCTTCAACCCGCTGGGACAGGCCGAACTGGCGGAGATCCTTCAGCTTGTCATTGACAAGACAGTGGCGAAGGTGCGCGAGCGCGACATCGAACTGACGGTGTCCGACGAACTACGCAGACATCTCGTGACCATCGGCTTCGACCCGGTCTATGGCGCCCGTCCACTCAAGCGCACGGTCCAGAAGGTTCTCGAGGACCGCTTGGCCGACGCCCTGCTGTCGGGCGAGGTCAAGCCTGGCGATAAGGTGCTGGCCGACTACGAAGCTGACCGTGTCGTCTTCCGCAAGCGGTAACCCACAAACGTGAATACCCCTGGTGCCTGGCACCATGGGCATTCACAATTCGAAATGAGGTCTGTGAATGGCTGAAGAAAGCATCTTCATCAAGGGTGCGCGCGTCCACAACCTGAAAGACGTGAGCGTGCGTCTCCCGCGCAACAAGATCATCGTCATCACCGGCGTCTCCGGCTCAGGCAAGTCCTCGCTGGCGTTCGACACCCTGTATGCCGAGGGGCAGCGCCGGTATGTCGAGTCCCTCTCTGCCTATGCCCGGCAGTTCATCGGCCTGATGCAGAAGCCGGACGTCGACCTCATCGAGGGGCTGTCCCCCGCCATCGCCATCGACCAGCGGTCAGCAAGCAAGAACCCCCGGTCCACGGTCGGCACGCTGACTGAGATCTACGATTACCTGCGCCTGCTGTTTGCACGCGCGGGCGTTCCGTACTGCCCCAACCACGATATCCCCATTACGAAGCAGTCGCCCCAGGAGATCGTCGAGCACCTGCTGGTCGAGTACACCGGGCGCACCGTCGCCCTGCTGGCGCCTGCGGTGGAGGGGCGCAAGGGGGAATACCACAAACTGATCGAGGATGTCCAGCGCAAGGGGTTCGAGACCTACCGCGTCGACGGTACGGAATACAGCGTCGACGACCAGGTCCCGAGCATCGACAAGAAGCGCAAGCACACGATCGAGCTCATCGTCGACAAGCTTCTGGTCACCGCGGACGAACGCACGCGTCTGTTCGACTCGGTGGAACTGGCCCTCAAGGAAGGCAGCGACGTCCTCAAGGTCCTGGACCTGGCGACGGGCAAGCTCGACTTCTTCTCGAGCACCTTCGCCTGCCCCATCTGCGGCTACAGCATCCAGGAGATCGAGCCGCGTCTCTTCTCGTTCAACTCCCCCTACGGCGCGTGCCCGACGTGCACCGGACTGGG
>JAPLGK010000031.1 GCA_026390195.1 Caldisericota bacterium | reverse complement strand
CATGTCCACGTGGAAGCCATGCGTGTAAGGCACGATCGCATCAATAAGGAGTGACGAGATGATGGTTGCGTACACTGAACGCCACAGGAATGCTTTTCCCAGCCTCTTGAGGCTCAGCAGGAAGAGCGGAGTATTCAGGATGATGATTGTTCCACCGATGGGAACGACCTTGAAGAAGTGGTTCACGATGATCGCGAGTCCCGAGACGCCTCCGGGAGCCAGATCGCGAGGGATGACGAAGAGGGCAAACGAAAGGGCGTAGACGAAGCACCCGATCGTTATGCCGACGACGTCACGAATCGCTCGAACGACGGTTTTCCGCGTCATGTCGAACACTTGCAAGGATGAAGTCCTGTAAGTCGCCGTCGAGAACTGCAGCAACATCTCCCTTCTCGAAACCAGTACGATGGTCTTTCGCCAATTTGTAGGGTTGGAGGACGTAGGAGCGGATCTCGTTGCCCCATTCAGCTGATTTGAAGACCCCGCGCACTTCCGAAATCTGGGCATCGCGCTGCAGCTCCCGCTGCACAAACAGTCTGGATTTGAGAACGGCCATGGCCATTCGCTTGTTCTGCAACTGCGAGCGCTCGTTCTGGCAGCTGGCCGAAATGCCCGTCGGAATGTGTGTGATGCGAATGGCGGTAGAAACCTTCTGCACGTTCTGGCCCCCATGACCTGACGCATGATAGACATCTATGCGCAGATCGCCTTCAGGAATTTCGGCGTCCGTGGTGGTTTCTGGGATTTCCGGGATGACATCTGCCGCCGCAAACGACGTATGGCGACGTTTGTTTGCATCGAAAGGACTGATGCGGACCAGGCGATGAACGCCTTTTTCGTGCATCAGAAGACCATAGGCGTATTGTCCCTTGATGACCAGAGTGCAACCCTTGATGCCTGCCTCTTCGCCCTGCATGTAGTCCGTCACGAGTACTTCGAAACCCTGTCGTTCGGCATAACGGACATACATGCGCATGAGCATTTCGGTCCAATCCTGCGCATCTGTTCCGCCTGCTCCGCTTGAAAGTGACAAGATGGCATTGGACGCATCATAGGGACCGCTAAAATACGCCGTTGTCTCGAGAATCTGCAGGTCATGTTCGAGATGCTCAATGCTGCCGACAGCTTCGTGCTCGAGCTCGAGGTCTGGCAAACCGACAAGGAGCTCGAGGGCGGTCCGAGCGTTGTCCAGCTCCGTCAGTGCTTTCCGCTGGGAGACGATATCAGCCTCGATGCGTGCGATACCGCCCATGATCTCTGCTGCACTTGTCTGGTCATTCCAGAAGCCGGCAGCCACTGTCTTGCTCCGCAGTTCTTCCAGTTGGGCCTGGCGGCCCGTCAGCCAGCCAGGCTGATAGAGTCCGGATATGCGTGACTCGCACTCTGAAACTCGCCTGCGCAGCGGTTCAAGATCGATCATGTTTCTTCTCCGGTTGGGTGGGTTGTAGCTCAAAGGTGAACAATGCCCGCGTCACATCGTGCTTTATCTGGTCCATCAGTTCGTTGAAGAGACCGTACCCTTCTGTCTGATACTCAATGACCGGGTCCTTCTGGCCATAGGCGCGCAGGCCGATGCCGTCCTTGAGATCGTCCATCTGAAGAAGATGGTCTCTCCATGCACTATCGATGGTGCGCAAGAAAAAGTAGTGCTCGATCTGGTGCATGGTGCTCTCTCCGTACCGGTCGTACTTCTCGCGGTAAATAGCCTCTGCACGGTCCTGAATCGTAGTGGCGAGCGCCTGTTCGGCGTCACGGTGTTCGACGAGGTCCGTCAGCTCTTGGAGCGTCATCTCCACGGGTCTGCCAAAGGCATCCAGGACCAGGTCATTGTAGACTTTGCCAAGATCGGTCTCCTCGGCTCGTTGCGCCTGGACAACCCGCTGGGCAGTCGTTTCGGCCTGTTCGTTGATGAACTCGTTGTCGACTTCGCGAGTACCCGTCTCATCGCCGCGCTGCGCCTGGACAACCCGCTGGGCAGTCGTTTCGGCTTGTTCCTTGATGAACTCGTGCACCTCGTCCGTAAGATCGACCCCCGCTAGAACCTTGTCACGTTCCGCGTAGATGACCTCACGCTGCTTGTTGAGCACGTTGTCGTAGTCAAGGAGGCTCTTGCGAGCATCAAAGTTGTAGGACTCGACCTTCTTCTGGGACATCTCGATTGTCTTGGAGAGGAGTGGATGATTCACGGGCATCGACTCGTCGACCTTCATCATTTCGAAGATGCGCTGGATGCGGTCGCCACCGAAGATTCGCAGGATGTCGTCTTCTGCCGAGAGGAAGAACTTCGACTCACCAGGATCCCCTTGCCGGGCAGAGCGCCCCCGGAGCTGGTTGTCGATA
>JAPLGK010000238.1 GCA_026390195.1 Caldisericota bacterium | reverse complement strand
TGCCGTAGTCCGGACCCACGGCTGGCAGCCAGAGCTGTATGGCAGCCAGGCTCAGTGCAAGGGCGACCGCCCACCACCGACGGTGGTCCCATCCCCAGATAGCCAGCAGTCCCAGCAGCAGTGTGGCAAAGATGTTGAGCGTCCACGGGCGCACGCCGAACGCGATCATGTAGACAGGCTGGGCGATGAGACCCCAGACGGCAAGTCTGCGCGCATAGCGCGCGACGTTGCGCGTGTGCAGATAGCCAGCGGCAAGCTGGTAGGCGAAGAGGGGAAAAGCCACGCGCCCGATGATGCGGAGCCAGTCCACCTGTGGCAGCAGGATCGCTCCCACGTGGTCGACGGTCATCGAGACGATGGCGATAAGCTTGAGGGCGTCAGACTGTTCGAGCGTCGGTTGCCCATCTCCCGCGGACAAAGTGCCCTCGTCGTGATTCGTCATTGTCAACGATTCATCGCCTCGCTCTTCTTGACAGCCCCTGAGGCAGCACTAGAATACTGCAGCAAAGCCGCGTGTTGGGGCGTCGTCTAATGGTAGGACACTGGCCTTTGGAGCCATGAATTGCTGGTTCGACTCCAGCCGCCTCAGCCAACTTCTTCTGACACAAACAAATGCCTCGATCCTGGGTTGACGCGGTCGAGTCAGCACAGCCTCAGGACAGGGGCATATTTGTAGTGTAGCAATTCCGCCTGTTTTTGCTAGACCACCTGGCCGGAGAGGACCGCATAGGTGTTCGCCGCGTCGAACTTGCCCATTCTCTGCAGCGCCATCACGTATGCGCCGAGGACCGGGTCGAGCAGTGGTGGTCCCAACCGTGCCAGTGGCGCGACTTCATGGACCAGCAGGGTCAGCCTGTCGACGAAGGTGGGATTGCTGCCCCCGAAGACCGAACCTCCCAGGACGACATCAACCGTCTCTCGCTCGAAGCCCATCTTGCGGACAAGCCCCGTGATTCCCTCCGCCAGAGACTCTGCCTGAAGCATGAGGATGCGCTTGCACGCTTCGTCGCCGGCTGTTGCGCCTTGGAAGACCAGCGGTATGATAGCCAGAGCCCGATGCAGCAGTTCCCCGTGCCCCGCCATGTCTTGCACGGCCTCGAGGAACAGGAGTTGCAGCGTGTCATAGTCGGGGGCACCAGTCACGTCGAGCACGGTCTGCTCCAGCACGGATTTCAGCCCCGTCCCGTCGTGGGAGAGGAATGCATAGTGCAGGATGTCTCTCAGCATGTCCAGTCCGCCGCCTCGCAGGCCGCTCTCGTAGCCGAGGCCCCGGAGCGTGACCCAGACCCCATCACGACTGCAGGCACAGGCGTTGGCTCCTCCTCCGCACACCAGGGCGATACCCCAGCCCTTCTCGCTCCCTGCCCTGAGCATGATCCATGTATCGTTGACAAGGTCGAAGATGAGTCCGGGGAATATGGTGGCCAGAGCCGCATCAAGCGCCTCGCGGTGCATAGGTAGATCCATGCCCGACAGCCCGAACACGGCACGTGCGATCTGCACTATCGAGAGGTCCGCAGCCGTCAGGGCACTCTGAACGGCGTCGGTGATGCCTGACATGGCTGCGTGGAGTCCCACGACCTGATAGTTGGAGGCACCTCCTTCGCCGGATCCGACGATATGACCGGCATCGTCACCGACGACAGCCTTCGTCTTGGTGGTCCCCCCGTCGACGCCGAGATAGTACGTTACAGCCATCCTAGATGGACTCCGAGTCGACGCTCGTGTGGAGGTGGAGGGGGGTCAGGACCTTGTATGCCTCTGCCAGCCGCATGCCGTGTGCACTGCCCAGCTCCGAGGCCTTGAGGGTAGTGTACTGCCTCGCCATTTCCAGTGTCTCCGGGGTGAATTGGCTTCTGTACAGGCTGAGGGCTGCCAGCTTCGCCTCGTGCTCGGCTGTGATGTCGACGAACTGGTTTGGCCTGCCGGTGAGGTAGAAGGCGATGAAGCGGACGTCGTGAGGGGGCAGTTCGGGGAGATACAGGGGCAGGTTGCAGTAGATCATGCTTTCTGCTGCCG
>JAPLGK010000206.1 GCA_026390195.1 Caldisericota bacterium | reverse complement strand
CCAGCGGGAAGAACTGAGGAGCTTCAGCCTCGTGTCGGTGAACTACTCGCTCGATTCGAACCAGCGTGGCCTTCTTGGTCTCGTCGGTCCCATCCGCATGAACTACATCCGGGCCATCACGGTCCTGGAGAGTTTCGCAGGGTACCTCGGCAGGGTCTCGGGTAGCGGCTGATCCATGCCGGCGTTCGAGGCGGGTCGGTCGCTCAGGCTGGGCGAACATGTCATGCTTGGCGGCACGCCTGCTGCACATCATATTGCAGATGTCCTCCGCGCTCGTCACGGCGAACGGATCGTCCTGTTTCATGTGGGGGAACTGTATGACGCGATCGTTGAAGATCCCTCCAGATCAGGCCTTGCGGTTTCCGTGGAGGGCGTCCGCCAGTCGCCCTTCTCCCCGCGCCCGGTCGTCCTGTTGCAGGCAATCATCCGACCTGCGCTGCTCGACGATGTTGTCCACGTTTGTGCTCCGCTAGGAGTGCATCGTTTCGTCCTGTACGCCGCTGCGCGAAGCCAGCCATGGAATGTCGCCGGGCGGCTCGAGCGCCTGCGCCAGGTGGCTCTGTCCTCGGCCGAGCAGGCCGAAACGGGCGACGTCCCAATGGTCGAACTGGCAACAGAGCTCCAGGGTGCTTTATCATGTGCCGGCCCTGTGGACAGCCTGATCATGATGTCTCCTCGGGCAGCCTCGACCATGATGGGACTCGCGCGTGATGGGGCACTTGCTCTGGATGGGTCCGTTGTGGTCGCAGTAGGCCCGGAGGGTGGGTTCTCGGAGCCAGAGGAAGCCCTGCTCATCGAACGAGGCGCCTTGGCCGTCCGCCTCAACACAGGCATTCTCAGGAGCGAACTGGCCGGGTTCGCCGCCACGCTCATGTTGCGGGAGTTGCAGGCGACACCATGAAGGTGTTCGTCTACACACTTGGCTGCAAGGTCAACGAGGTCGACTCCGAGCTCTATGCGCAGGAAATGCGGTTTCTGGGCGCCGAGACGACCACGGCGCTGACTGAAGCCGACGCCGTCATCGTGAACTCGTGCAGTGTCACGAACCGGGCTCAGGCTCAGAGCCTGCAGTTTGCGCGTCGTGCCTTGCGCGAACGGCCGGGTGCCCCAGTGTATCTCACTGGGTGCGGAGCGACACTGCTGAACCTAATGCGTACGGAAGCTCCTGCCGGCCTCGCCGTCGTTGCCATGCGTGATCGAGCGGAAGTGGCGAGGCTTGTTGTCGGCTCAGGTGATGCAGTGCAGACTGCTGCGCGATGGATCGACGGGTGCATCCGGAGAGCGGGCCCCCGCAGCCGAGTGGATGTACGCGTTCAGGAGGGCTGTGACAACATGTGCACCTACTGCGTGGTACCGTTTGTGCGTGGCTCGCGCCTGGAATCCAAGCCCGCCCTCGTGGCAGTAAGCGAAGTCATGGGACTAGCGGCGGCAGGCGTCAAGGAAGTCGTGCTGACCGGGACGGAGATAGGCAAGTATGGAGAAGCGTCGGACAGGCTGCCTGTCCTGCTGAACAGCATGCTGGGGGCGCTTGAGACTGCAGGGCTTCCGACTCGGGTACGCATCAGCTCGCTGAACCCGGACGCGATCACCGAAGCACTGGTCAGTCAGTTTGCGAACCATGCCGCGCTGTGCCCTCAGCTGCATCTTCCCCTGCAGAGCGGGAGTGACGCAGTGCTGGGGCGCATGCGTCGGCCGTACGCATCGAAAGACCTGCTCGACAGCGTGCAACGCCTGCGGGCGGTCGACTCGTCGTTTGCCCTGACGACAGACGTCATCGTCGGGTTCCCCGGCGAGACCGAGCAGGACCTGCAGGCTACCTTGGACGTGGTCCGGCTTGCGGCGTTTGCCAAGATCCATGTATTCCCCTATTCACCCCGTCCGTTCACTCCTGCCGGGCGTGAGGAGCGTCAGGTCCCGGCAGGAGTCGCGAAGGAGCGGCTACACCGTGTGCTCGAGGTCGCGGAGCAGACGGGTATGGCATTTGCCCGTCGGTTCATCGGTCAGGACGTCACGATCGTATCGGAGAAGTCCTCTCCCGGCGAAGTCGAAGGGTACTCAGAGCACTACCTCTGGACGGAGGGACGGACGTACGGGAACGAGATGCTCGAACGCGACAGTTTTGTCGTCGTTCGTGTTGAGGGCTGTCACTTCGACGGCGACCGGGTCGTC
The DNA here is from genome assembly GCA_026390195.1 of Caldisericota bacterium. Lineage (GTDB taxonomy): Bacteria > Caldisericota > Caldisericia > Cryosericales > Cryosericaceae > Cryosericum. The sequence continues at coordinate 7,149 of JAPLGK010000206.1, read as the reverse complement.
CTTTCCGGGAGCGTAGCTGCATGATGGATGCGAACGAACAGGACTGCGTCTTCTGTCGTGTCAGCCGGCACAAAGCGCCGGCCGAATACGTCTACGAGGACGAGACGATCTTCGTCATCAAGGACCGGTTCCCGAAGGCGCCGGTACACCTGCTCGTGATCCCCCGCAAGCACATCGCTCGCATCGATGCTCTCAGCACAGAAGACAATGGGCTGATCGTTCACCTCTTCGAGGTTGTCCGACTGATCGCGGTCAAGTATCACCTTGAAGCAGGATATCGCGTTATCATCAACTCGGGCGCCGAAGGTGGACAGACCGTATCACACCTGCACGTTCACATCATAGCGGGCAGGTGTCTGGGGTTCAGGGAGGACGCTGCACTCTAGAACGGTGCGAAACGGTTCTCCGCCCAGATGCGCTCTTTGAGAAGTGCAACCATTCCCTCGTTGCTCATCCGCCACCTCCTGTGGTTGTGTCGAGTCTGTCGAGCAGGAGCCCGAGCAGAACACGTGCCCCGTTCTTGTCCAGCGGCTTGTTGTTATTGCCGCACTTGGGCGAGTACACGCAACTTGGACAGCCATCCTTGCAGGGGCACTCAGTCACCCGGTTCAGTGCAAGACGTACGACATCGGGGAAACGGCCGTACGCCGATTCAGTGAGGCCGACGCCTCCGATATGCCCGTCGTACACAAAAATGCTGGGCTTCAACGTATCCCGGTGAAGAATGGTGGAGACGCCCCCGAGATCGCGCCGGTCGCACAGTACAACGATCGGCATCAGGGCGATGAGCAGGTGCTCAGCTGCGTGCAGGCTCCCTGCGATGTCGTAGCCGCCCTTCGCCAGCGTATCGAGCATGGCATCGGGGACGGTGATCCAAAGCGCCATCGTCTCATAGCTGATCTCCGGCGTGTCGATGTACTCACGCCCAACCTCCGTCTCGATGTGAAAGCTCTTCTTGATGAAGCCGACCGTCTGCTCGGACACCACGACCTTGCCGAACGACAGGCCGACGCCGCCGTAGTCCCGATGGTTCCTTTCGTTCTGCACGACGACATCACTGCGGATGATGGCGTCGGTGTAGTAGTTCTGCGTCGTGGGGATGGCGTGGACGACCTGCTGTTCGTGATCATTGTCCATGACGAGATACGAGTCTCCCTGATGGAGGAACACGGCACCAGGGTAGAATTCCTCGATGACCTTATAGGCGTCGGCTTCTTCGATGACCTGCCCGTCGCCCTGGTTGAGAATGTGGTAGCGTTTGTCCGAAAGCGTCCGCAGACTCACGAACCGGTGGGGATAGGTCTCCGTCGACACGACGAGCGGGCCACGGGGGCGCAGCTTCCCGTCCGTCTCCAGCTGTTCGACGAGCGGCGTATACTCCGAGCCGAAGTATTCAACATCGATTGCTCGCAGCGGAAGTTCATATGCCGCGCAGCGGAGGTGAGCGCTGAGGATGTACTCGTTGCCGGGGTTGATCGTCGGCGTGCCGAAGCGGCCTGACGAGAGGAAGCCCGGTGTCTGAACGACGTATTGGTCGAGCGGGTTCGAGGATGCCACAAACACGGACAGCGAATGGTCCCGTTCGCGGCCCGCCCGCCCCATCTGTTGAAAGAGGCTGGTCACGGAACCAGGGTAGCCCGCCGTGATCGACACGTCGAGGTGTCCGATGTCGATGCCGAGTTCAAGCGCATTGGTCGCGATGACGCCGGTCAGTTCGCCGGAAGAAAGCCGATGTTCGATGCCCCTGCGAACGGCAGGGAGGTAGCCTGCGCGATAGGTTGCGACGCGCTCCCCAAGGCGCTGGCCCTTGCCTGCTCCGGCATCCCTGACGTACTTGTACAACAGCTCTGCTTCCTGACGCGATTTCGTGAACACGATCGTTCGCACATCTTCCTGAACGGCACGCTGAAACAGCCACAGCGCTTCCTTCATGACGCTCTTGCGAATGTTGTTCTGTTTGTCGACGATCCTCTGGTTGAACATCAGGAGGGTCCGCTTGCCCTCAGGGGCTCCCGAGGGATCGACTTGACTCACAATCTCACCTGTCAGCTGGGAAGCGAACTTACCGGGTTCGTCGATGGTAGCGGACGTGACGATGAACACGGGGTGCGCGCCGTAGAAGTTGGCCAGCCGCCGCAGGCGGCGCAGCACCAGGGCCATATGTGACCCAAGCACGCCGTGGTAGTAGTGTCCTTCATCCACGACAACAAACGCAAGCCCGCGCATGAACCGTGACCAGCTCTCGTGATACGGCAGAATGCTGTAGTGGAGGCTGTCGGGATTGGAGAGCAGAAGACGACCGTACTTGCGGAGCTGCCTTCTGGCGTCTGGGTCGGTATCGCCATCATATACGGCGGTGTTGATGCGGTCCATGCATCGTTCCATTTCCCTGAGCTTGGCCAGCTGGTCTTCGATAAGCGCCTTCGTAGGGTAGAGCAACAGAGCTGTTGCGCCGGGATGCTTGAGGAGATGGTCCACGACCGGCAGCTGGAAGGCGAGGCTCTTTCCGCTCGCAGTGGGGCTGACCACCGTTACATTGTAGCCGCCCTCGGCGCTGTCGAAACAGGCACGCTGGAAGGCATACAGCTCGCGGATCCCTCTGTCCGCAAGGTCTGCTGACAAGTCGGGATCCACCGCAGGCGGCAGAGGGACGAACATCGCTTCCCGCGCTTCGAAGTCCAGTCGGCCGACGATCTGCCCGTCATAGTCCTGCGAGGTCGTCAACTCCCGCAGCAGGAACTGCAGTTCATGTTCTGTCATGAAACCAGTGTACCCGCTACGGGCAAGACAAAAAGGCGTGCGCAGGGAGCGCACGCCTTTCGAAGGCTTCTATCGGGGACCGAAAGCTCAGGCGTTGTCGTCGCTGATCTTCTTGAGCTCTTCCTGTTTGGCAACTACCTGGGCTTCAAACTCACCGACTGCCGCGTGGACCGTGGCGAACGCGGCGGTGATGTCATCGATGGTCTTTCCCTGCTCAAGCATGGCGTACACGTTCACGCCGAATTCCTGCTTCGCGTCTTTGATCTTGCCCTGAAGACCTGTGATGTCCATCTTCAGTTTTGTGCTTGCCGCCAAATCCTTTGCTCCGTCGGCGACCTTGCCTGCAGCACTCTTGAGCTTGTCCATAAAACCCTGTGCCATGGTTCCTCCTTGTACATTGTCGCATGCGCCTGGCGCACGTTCGTGAGAACAGCCATCTGCGTCCGAGTGGCACCACAATGAGACCAGAGATGTCGGATGACCGACAGTGCCGCGCCAGAAATGCCCGCGCGCAGCAGCGGCTACATCTGTGTTCTGAGCTGGTTGGCAGCCTTGCGAATCTCGATACGCAGTCGCCCGAGGTTCACTTCCGAGCTCGTGAGAACCACGAGAAACGCGTCGGGCAGGTCGATCATGAAGGCCTTGCCTTTGTCGCTCTCGAGAGTGATCATGCCAATCGTCCCAATGGCCATGATGCCAGATGTCGCCGAAGCGCTCTGAAAAACGCTTGCCGCCATGCCGGCGACAGACTCTTCATCCTGGTCCAGGGCGCTGGCAATAACAAGGCCGTCCTTGCTCACGATAGCACTTCCTGTCACACCCATTTCCTTGTTCAGGCTCCGCAGGACCTCTTCCATGGTGCCTCCTCATGCCCCTCTCGAGTTCTTTCAACAGGCGTGTGTCCTTACAACAAACAACGGGCTTCCCGTCTCTCTTTTCCATTGTAGAGACGATGAAATGCAAGTCAATCATGGAGAAGCTGCACATCTGGATATCTGGACACCGCATTGCCTCCACGTCGATGCCCAAAACCCCAGCTTCCTCCCTGTCGTCATAGCGCCTCGCTTGCCAGCGGCGGCATTTTCTGGTACAATTGCCATGCAAGATTCCACACGCCCGGGATTCTGGAGTGTTCCGCATTGCGGTTCTCCGGAAGGTGAACGGGCGGAGGCAAAAAACTAACAGGAGGTACTATTGTGGCAGTCGTAACAATGAAGTCCCTGCTTGAGGCAGGCGTGCATTTTGGTCACCAGGTCCGCAGATGGGATCCGCGTATGAAGCATTTCATCTTCACGCAACGCAACGGCATTCACATCTTCGACCTCAAACAGACCGTCTCCAAGCTCGACGAGGCATACGCGTTCCTTTCGAAGGTTTCGCGCGAAGGTGGCAACGTCATCTTCATCGGCACCAAGAAGGCTGCGCAGGACATCGTTCGCGAAGAAGCGACCCGTGCAGGCGCCTGGTATGTCAACGAGCGCTGGGTCGGCGGTCTCATGACCAACTACATCACTGTCCGCAAGAGCATCGACCGCCTGAAGCAGATCGACCGTGAAGAAGCCGATGGTGTTATCGAGACCATGGGAATCAAGGAACGCACGAGGACCATGAAGTCCAAGGCTCGCCTGAGTAAGCTGTTCGGCGGTCTTCGTACCATGGAAGGCCTTCCCCGCGCCATCTATGTCATCGACACCCACAAGGAGCATAGCGCTATCCAGGAAGCACATGTGCTTGGCATTCCGGTGGTCGCTATCGTCGACACAAACTGCAACCCTGACGAGATCGACTACCAAATTCCGGCAAACGATGATGCAATCAGGTCTCTCCGTCTCATCACCGCGCTCATGGCCAGTGCCCTCATCGAGGGACGCGAGGGTGTGCAACAGTCCGAGGCAAACGAGGAGCACGCCAGCATGGCCGACTTCGCCCATGAAGCTGAGAAGGCGAAGGAGATGGCGGCAGAGGTAGAGGACAGCACGGACGACGAGAATGAGGTGAGATAATGGCACCGATTGACATGGAGACTGTCAAGACCCTGCGCGAACGAACCGGCGCGGGCGTCCTTGACTGCAAGAATGCACTTGTGGCTTGCGATGGAAATATCGACAAAGCTGTCGACGTGCTGCGGGAGAAGGGGATGGCCAAGGCTGTTTCCAAGTCGTCACGTGAGGTTGGAGATGGCATGATCTTCACTTATATCCATGCCGGCAGCAAGCTGGGTGTCCTGGTCGAGCTGAACTGTGAGACCGATTTCGTCGCCAAGACCGAGGATTTCCAGGGTCTGGGCAAGGAGATTGCGATACAGGTCGCGGCCACGGATCCTTCCTTCATTCGTCCGGAGGACGTTCCGGCGGACGTCGTCGAGCATGAGAAGGGTCTGTACCGCGCCCAGCTCGAGGCTGAGAAGAAGCCGGAGCAGGTCTGGGAGAAGATCATCGAGGGCAAGCTGGGAGCGTACTACAAAGAGAACTGTCTGATGCACCAGCCGTATATCCGTGACGAGAGCAGGACGATCGAGGAGCTCATCAAGGCGATGATTGCCAAGACCGGCGAGAACATCGTGGTCGCGCGGTTTGCGCGCTTCAAGATCGGCGGCAAGCCCACAGTCTGCTAGTCTTCGACATACACTTACACCCATGGCGGCGTTGTACAGAAGAGTAGTGCTGAAACTCAGCGGCGAGGCTCTGAAGGGCAGCGCCGCCTCTGGCATCGATTTCTCGGTACTGCAGTTCATCTCGCGAGAGGTGCAGCAGCTTCTTGGACTCGGCGTGCAGGTTGGTGTGGTCATCGGCGGCGGAAACATCTGGCGAGGAGCCAACGCCGAGGGTACGGGTCTGGACCGTGCCACGGCCGACTACATGGGGATGCTGGCGACCATCATGAACGGACTGGCGTTGCAATCGGCGTTCGAGCAGGTGGGACTCGAAGCGAGGGCTATGTCGGCATTGCGTCTGGATCAGATCTGTGAGCCGTACATCCGCCAGCGGGCTCTCGAACACCTCCGCAGGAATCGTGTCGTCATCTTTGTAGGAGGGACCGGTCTCCCGTATTTCACGACGGACACCGTGGCGGCTCTTCGAGCCGTCGAGGTCGGAGCGGACATCTTCCTGAAAGGGACAAACGTGGACGCTGTGTATTCCGCGGATCCGCTCACGGACAGGACAGCCGCACCGTATCGCCAGATTAGCTACGACCAGTTTCTGGCAGACCATCTGAAGGCGATGGACGCGACGGCCGTCTCTCTTTGCCGCGAGAACCACCTGCCGATTCTGCTGTTCAACATGAACAAGCCCGGCAACATTGTCCGGGCGGTGATGCAAGGCGACATTGGAACTCTGATAAAGGAGGCTTAGGTGGACAAGTACTTCACGCCAATCGATGCCAAGATGCAGGCCGCTCATCAGGCCCTTCTCAAGGACTACTCCGAGATTCGCGCCGGTCGAATCACGCCGGCCTACGTTGACGGTGTCGTCGTTGAAGCCTACGGACAGCGTAACCCTCTGAAGGATGTCGCTACGATTTCGGCTCCACAGGCGAAGGTCCTTGTGGTGGAACCATGGGACAAGAACCTGTTGAAGTAAGTTGAGCGCGCTATCCTGAAGGCCAACATCGGCGTCACACCCACCAATGACGGCCAGCGTGTGCGGCTCGTCTTCCCGGATCTGACTCTTGACGAGCGGAAGAAGATGGTAGCGCGTATCTCCCAGCTCACGGAGAAGTTCCGCGAAGAGATCCGCTCCGTTCGCCGTGATGTCCGCGATGATATCAAGGCAAAGGAGAAGGCCAAGGAACTGTCCGAGGATGAGCAGCATCGGCTTGAGGAAGAGCTCGACAAACTCACAGACAAACACGTTACAGAGATCAACAAGGCCTTTGAAGCCAAGGAGAAGGAGATCCTGTCTCTGTAGGGACGCCTGATGTCGTGACCACAAGCAGTCAGCTTCATGTCGCCATTGTGATGGACGGCAATGGCAGGTGGGCGGTGGAGCGTGGACTCCCTCGAATCGCCGGCCACAGGCAGGGCGCTCAGGTCGTACATGACATCGTGGCGGCCGCGCCCGGATTGGGTGTGACCGCCCTGACCATTTTTGCCTTCTCGACGGAAAACTGGAAGCGCCCGCCGGATGAAGTGAGCTACATCCTGCACCTGTTTGTCACGGCAGTTGCGAAGTGGTTGCCGGAGCTGATTTCTCAGCACGTGCGCGTGCGGATCATCGGAGACCGTGCGGCGTTGCCCGCCGACGTCAGCGATTCTGTCGAGACAATCGAGAAGCGCACGGCGTCCTGCGACGGTCTTCATCTCAACGTCGCCCTCAACTATGGAGGACGGGCGGAGATCCTGCATGCGGCAACGGCATTTGCTGCCGAATGTGCGGCGGGAACGGCGGC
>JAPLGK010000138.1 GCA_026390195.1 Caldisericota bacterium | reverse complement strand
GCAGTCTCCCGAGTGACAGCTGCCCTTCACCTCGAGGTAGCCCTCGCGCCGCAGGACATCGAGCAGGACCTCGTCAGGCTGAACATCGAAGGAACGTTCAACGGTATTCACCGTTATCGAAATAGTCATTGTGCCACTCCTGTCATGTGCTCTTCCAGGTTCACGATAGCCGCCCGCACCAGCTCACGCCGGAACTCGCCCGTCGCACGAAGGTCAGTGCCGACCTCGACGAGGTCAAGAGCCATCTCCGCTACTCTCGCGAACGTCTCATGCGACAGCGATTTCCCGACAAGTCCTTCAGAGAGTCGGGGGTAGAGAGCGGCATGGCCCGGACGCCCGGCGAAGACGAGGTTGGCCGCCGTCATGACCTTGCCGTCAAAGCTGACAAGCGCCGAGAAGTGCAGCGTCGAAATATCCTGCTGGGTACGTGTGAACCGCCATAGGAATCCACTCGAGCCAGCATTCCCTGCCGGCAACAGGACCCCCTTGATGATGACCCCCGGCTGCTTCGCTTCGATGTAGCCTGAGAGAGGCATGATACGCTCAGCACCGTCAAACAGTCGCACCTGTGCACCCAGGGCAACGAGATGGGGCACGACGTCGTTCCACGGCTGGTTGCGTCCAATGACTCCGCCGACAGTGATCATGTCCCGCAGGTTGTTCTGAGCGATACGTCCCGCCCAATAGGCGAACGAACCCCCAGCGTACTGCTTGATGTCCGCGCTGCGACTGATCGTCGTGAGTGTGGTCTGAGAACCGATTTCGATCCCTTCCGGGGCTGCTGCAATGTAGTCGAGACCGCAGCGCGACAGATCGATCAGGGTCGTGATCTCCGGGTTCCGGCGAAGGACCAGCTCCACGCCACCGCCGACATACGCGGCGACAGGACCCAGCTGTTTCGCTTTGGCGAACGCGTCCTCCAGAGATGTTGCATGATAGTACTGAGCGATTCTGCCCATGAGGGCCTCCTTGCAAACGACGCCAATTATCATATGTATCATACTTTCGTGACGCCGAAAATACAACATCCAAGCAGGCTGAGAGCCCACGCTGGTCTCTGGCATCCAACGGCAACCGACCTATGCTGGACTCAGCCTTGGGAGGTGGCAAGCGATGATAACAACCATCTGGAGATACGACCGCAGCGGCACTGCGATCAGGTGCGAGGACGAGGTCACCGAAGAACGCGCACTAACCATCTATGTGAACGGCACGCTGGCGGCGCGCCTTGCGAGCTCGGGCGAATTGGTCGATGCCGCCGCAGTTGGCCACGCTGTGTCTGAAGGCTGGGCCCGGCCTACTCAGATCCTTGCCGTCACCGTGGAAGAACGCTCGGCGCCTCTTACCATTTCCCCCGATGCTCCGGGACCGGACGCACCAACATCAACTGACATCGACTGCATTTCGGGAGATGCACTGACCGAAGATATTGCTGTCTCACCTGGATTCACCGTGTCGACCTTCCGCCTTCAGGATCTGGCGGAGGAGATGCAGCGCAACGCTCTCCAGTGGAGGACCACCGGAGGCGTTCATGCAGTCCTTATCGTACAGGGAGAACATGTCTTTGGCTGTGAGGACATTAGTCGTCACACGGCACTCGACAAGGTCATCGGCCATGCTCTGATGCACTCCTGGAATCTCAGAGAGGCAGTCCTGATGGGAACGGGGCGTATTCCGGCCCAGGCAGTTGCCCAGGCAGCCCGTGCCGGGATACCAGTAGTGGCCTCGAGAAGTGCTACGACTGCTCAGGCAATTGCTCTTGCGGAAAGGGTGGGGACTACCGTCATTGCATTTGTGCGAGCCGGACGTATGAATGTCTACTCACACCCGGAACGAGTAGTGCCCTAGAAGCGTCCCTACTCGCTGCGTGACGCGGCATCGATCTGGGCCTGCTCCTCCCGCGCCCGCTCCTCAGCACTCTGGATGTAGAATGACAGCTTGAGGAACTCCTGCGAGAGATCAACCGACAGCACTGGGACCTTCTCCGGGACGTTGATGCTCTGAGGTGCGAAGTTGAGGATGCCGCGAATCCCAGCCTCGCAGAGGATTTGGGCGACGGTTCGAGCGCTGGACGCAGGAACGGCGATAACCCCGATGGCGATGTGCTCGCGGCGAACAACAGTCTTCAACTCATCAACGGAGTACACAGGTACGCGCTCTACGTGCGTTCCGATCTTGCTCGGATCCGTATCAAACGCTGCAACATACCTGAATCCCCACTTCCGAACCATACGACTGGCAATGAGCGCTGTGCCAAGTGATCCTACGCCCACGATACAGCACTTCCACCGTTCGACGCCACGCCCGAAGATGGCTTCGACTTCGGTCTTCAGATGAACGACATCGTACCCGGTGCCACGTTTGCCAAATCGACCAAAAACTGACAAGTCCTGTCTCACCTGTTCAGCGCTCACCCCGGTCAGCGAAGCCAACTCCCGCGACGAAAGTGTCGACGCGCCTTGCCGCTCAAGGTATGTGAGACAGCGCAGATACGTGGCCATGCGCGAAATAGTCGCCTTTGATACGTCTTCCGATCCGTATTTCGTCACCGCCAGCACCCTTGCATCCCGTCCTGCCCGGATTCGCGACCGTTGCCTTGGACGACATTGCACTCCTGTTCGCGTAAGAACTCCAGAAGCAACAATTGCGCTTGAGGGTCAGACATCTCTTCCGACGAAAAAACTGCTCGCAGTTCCTCGGTACCAACAGTATATGCAACACTTCCTTCTGCACGGCGGATATGCCACCGTACTCCATCGTCAGAGATGAGCAAAACAAGAATGGTCGATGCCACGTCTCCAAGCGGCAGACAATCAATATGGTCCATGTGAAAGGTTGCCTTCAGTGTCGTTCCCTGACCCGAAACACTCCAAAGATCGACCCCGCCACCGGTCAACTCTGTATTCTCCTTGAGAAATGGCAATCCAAGACCGAACCTCCTGATGCTGTGCGGCCGCGTGGTAAAGAACGGATCAAACACACGTGTGCGTCCATCGGGATTCATCCCACGCCCGTTGTCCCGAATGACAAAAACCAACAGGTGGCTGGCCGGATCATGGTCTATGTCGAGCCATATATCGGTGGCCCCGGCCGTCACACTGTTGGATGCAATGTCCAGGATATGATCTGCTATCGTCCTCATAGTAGCCTTACGCCTCTTCCGTTCTCATGTCGAAGGGCCATGAGTACTTCGTGGACAGTCAACTCCTCGATCTCGAGGACGTACCTGGGAGGGCTTATGGAATCGAGGTTGTGAGCATCGCTGTTTGAGATGAACTGCGGGTGACCAGGAAGCTGTGACGCTATTCTCTCGATGTTGACCTTGTGGGCGATCTCATACGTGGGAAACTCCATGTCTGACGTCACCATCCCCAGCTGGTACAGAAGCCCGTAGCAGCGATCCAGATGGCTCGGCACGACGACGCCGCCCAACTGTTCGACAAGCCCTCTCAGTTCCTCGAGACTCAGCTGACTGGCCATAGAAAGCAGAAAAGGAAACTGGCCTACAAACTCGTCCCGTTCATTACAGACAAGCTGATACCCAAACCGTTCGGGGTCGTTGATGATGCGCGGGTACGATCCCAGCAGTCTGCGACTGAATTTCCAGAGGGCATCCATCGTCTCGAAATAGCAGAGCAGGTGGACTTCCTCCGCAGTGGTAGCTTCTATCCCTGGCACGAGCAGGATGCCACCTCGCTGAAATGCCCGCTGAAATGCAGGCACGTTGCACGCCGCATTGTGGTCGGTCAGAGAGGCAACCCGTATGCCGCGCGCAGCGAGCCGCCCCGCCACCTCGCCCGGCAACATCGTGATGTCCGCACACGGCGACAGACACGAATGCAGGTGCAGGTCACCGGGTACCTCCGGCACCAGCTACCTCAGCCCAAGGACGTAGAGCTTCCCGGAAACGGTATACGCCGAATCCCTGGAATAGAGGATCGTCAGGTGTTCCTTTGCGGCATGCTCGACCACGTCGGATTCGCAAGTTCGTCCCTCGCAGACGATAACGATGCTGATGCCGACCATCGCTGCAACAGCGATGACATTGACGTGCGTCTGGATGGTTGCCCAGACCGATCCCGGAGCAGCCTTGGCGATGACTTCCGAGAGCAGGTCGCAGGCATACCCTGACGTTACCAGCCGCGTCGTGTCACCCTCGACCGCGACGTCCGCACCCAGTGACTCGATGACGTCATGGACTGTCATGTTACCTCCTATTCCTTGTCCGCCAGGAAGATCATCTCAACCTTGGTGGGCTTGTCCTTGCCCGAGATAATCACGAGGTGGTCGGAGAACCGACGGATATTCGCCAGACCCATGCCCGCACCAAACCCAAGTTCCCTGATTGCATCAGTCGCGGTAGACCAGCCTTCCTTCATCGCAAGATCGATGTTCTCGATTCCGGGTCCCTCGTCTTCTACGCGCACTATGATCTCTCCATTGCGAGCAATGGCCCGGAGTGAACCCTTTCCTCCCGCATGGATACAAACGTTTATCTCTGCCTCGTAGGCGCAGACGCTCGCCCGTCGAACAACCGACTCGCCGAAACCCTTGGTCTGGAGGAACGCCTTGAGCCGAGCCGAGCCTTCGCCAGCATTCTCAAGTCCCGTACAGCTTATGCCATACACAAAGTCTGCACTATTCTCGAACTCTTTCGAGAGGGCTGAGAAGCTGCCGAGCGTCATCGTGCGTCGCTGGTCGTGGACGTACACCGAGTAGAAACTGCGAATGATCGCCGACAGGACGTCGGTATCGGTGATCATGCCAACCAGCCTGCCATCTTCCTCGACCACCGGGAAACGCCCAAACTTGAAGCGCTGGAAACAGGACAGGATTGTCTCAAAGGTGTCATGAGCGTGCAGAGAGATCACATCGCGTGTCATCACTGAGTCAACAGAGTCGGCCAGACGCCCGTCGGCAAGCGCCTCAATGATCTTCGAAACCGAAATGAGCCCCACCAACCGAAAGTCAGCATCGACGATGGGCACTCCGGAAATTGACTTTTCCCGCATGAGAATGCGGGCCGCTGCAACACGGTCCTCAGGATGAAGGGCATGCACTGCGGTAGACATGACACTGGAAGCGTCCAGATTGCTGAACAGCCCCAGATACCGCAGTGCTTCTACGCTCTGCTCAAGGGGCATCTACTATCCAGAGAGACCTCGAGCATAGAGCTTGCCCGAAGCCACGTACATGATTTCATGTGTCGCCAGAAGGACAATGCCTGTCGTGCGTGCCAAATCGGCGACATCCTGAGGCACATCCTTGCCTCTTACCACGAGGATGGCTGGCAGGTCAAGCATCTGTGCCGTACGAATAGTCTGAGGAGTAGTCAACCCTGTGATGAGCAACGTGTCAGGACGACTCATAGCAAGCACGTCACTCATGAGGTCAGAAGCAAACGCATGGTTCACCTCAACAGTGTCCAAATGCTCACCCGCGACACACGTTGCCCCTGTAATCTCAAGAACTTCAGTCAGTTTCAAGTTGACTACTCCTCTTGGTCAGCAATTGATCGATACTATGCTTCTTCCTGACAGGCCTCTGGTACATGTGACTCCGCCAGTGCGCGGTCGAATACTTCCGGGAAGTTGCGCAGTGCAGACTCGAACGCGAGCGGGGCAGCCTGCCCCAGCCCGCAGAACGACGTGTCGCTCAGCAAGTCTAGCAGCGTGCCAAGACGTTGCAAGGAAGCGGGGTCCGCCGTCCGATTGACGAGCGAATCCATGATGGCCTTGATTTGGAGCGTTCCCTCGCGGCACGGAGTGCACTTGCCACAGGATTCATGCCAAAAGAAGTGCGCCACTTCCGCAAGAAACGGAAGGAGTGGCACATCGCCCCCGGCAACGAGAATGACTCCGGACCCGATGGAGACATTGTTGGTCTTCATTGAGGCAAAGTCCAGTGGAATGTCCAGGTACTTGTCTGACAGCACGGTGCCCGCGCTGCCGCCAGTCTGGATGAACCCGATGTGCTTGCCTCCCTTGACGCCGCCGCCAAAGTCAAAAACCAGCTCGCGCAGTGTCACTCCGAAGGGCACCTCCACGATGCCACGGTTCACGATGTCGCCCGAGAGCGAGAAGACCTTGGTGCCGGCACTCGACGGTGTCCCGAACGACTTGAACCAATCGCTGCCATTGAGTAGGATCGGCGGGACATTGGCAAACGTCTCTACGTTGTTGACCACCGTAGGCTTTCCGAAAAGCCCATGCTGAGGCGGGAACGGAGGCTTGTTCCGTGGCTCCCCCCGCCGGTTCTCGATGGACTCGAGCAGCGCAAACTCCTCACCACAGACGTAGGCGCCACCACCACGATAGACCTCAATATCAAACTGGAACCCCGTCCCCATAACGTCCTTGACAATCAGTCCATACTCAGTGGCGTCCTTGATAGCATTCTTGAGGCGCGCTATCGACATGAAGTACTCGCCACGGATATAGACGATACCAACGTGAGCCCCGGTAGCGTAGCCGGCAATGGTCATAGCTTCAACGATACTGTGTGGATCTCCCTCGAGAATGAGACGGTCCTTGAAGGTGCCGGGTTCACCTTCGTCAGCGTTGCATACGATGTATTTCTCGTCGCTCTGCTCCTTCGCGACCATTTCCCACTTCAGCCCCGTCGGGAACCCCGCCCCCCCTCGTCCCTGGAGCTTGCTGTCGGTCAGGATCTGGATGACCTCGCCGGGCTGCATCGCAAGAGCCTTGGCCAGCGCTGCATAGCCGTCACGCGCAATATACTCGTCGATGCTTTGCGGATCGATGAGTCCTGCGTTTCTCAGGACGATTTTCTGCTGGCTTAGTCCTGTCTCCTTCTCGACAAGACGCCTGCTTGACAGGTTCCTGTCGATGACGAGGCGTGACACGACACGCCCTTTCAGGAGATGCTCCGTGACGATCTCTTCCACGTCCACCGGTTTCACTCCGCCGTAATAGACGTCATCCGGGAAGACGGCCAGAACGACACCCTGGTCATAGATACCAAGAGCACCAGTCTCGACCACCGAGACCTGGCTGCCCAGGTTGAACCTGGCAATGGTCTCTTCCAGGACGTGCTTCACCTCAAGAGCACCCTGAAGGACAGAGTTGGAGTCCACAGGAACGACAATCTGGGTTGAGAACAGCTTCACTGTGCACCTCCCGCGCGCTTTGTGTCGAGAATCCGTGGCAGGTCTTCCGGCGTGAGGTTTCCGTACGCGTCGTCATCGATCATGAGGGCCGGGGAGACCCCGCAGATGCCCAAGCAGCTCGATCCTTCAAGCGTGAACTCGCCGTCCGGCGTCGTCTCGCCAATACCGACACCGAGCAACTGCCTCAGACTGCTTAGTATCGCCGGAGCACCCGACACATGGCACGGACCACTCGTGCAGACACGAACGACATGCTTTCCGCGGGGAGCGGTCGACAGCATGGTGTAGAATGTGACGAAACCGTTGAGCTGCGCAGGTGACGTCCCGACGAGTCGTGCGACCTCACCCAGCACAGGTCCTGGGAGGGAGTTTCCGTAGCGGTGCTCAAGGTCAAACATGATGTCCATGTACGACAGCCGGCCGTGATGCTCAATGCGATTTGTTTCTACCAGCTCGCGCAGAAAACGCCTGTCTTCATCGCTCAGCGGCTGCGCCTGCCCCACTGGTCGAGTGACATTGTCCAACTCCATGGTTTCCTCCCTGATCGTTTTTTTCCGGAGCGATACTGCTCCCCTCAAGAAGCCGACCGCGCTCTGCACCACATGGAAACCACGCCCGAGCGCCGATCGTTTCGCGCATGTCGCTTGCTGAAACCATTTTCCACAGACCCCTTGCCGCCTCTCCCTTTTCCCCTTCCCTGCCCAACCTGGACGGCTGGCATTGTCTGATGCCCTTAGCAGCGCTCGTGTGCCGCCACCCGGTAACCCTCTGTCCCAGCCTCCAGCCTACGCTAGGCAGACCGGGCTCATCGTCGATTCGACAATAGTGTCCTGTACTGCGGTCAACTCCGCAGTCAGACCCTGCAGCTGCTCCTTTTCGCCGTCGACGATGAGCGAAATCACATGCAGGCCATGGTCCCCATATGGCAGTCCCAGACGTCCGATGATGAGGTCTCCATGGTTCGTGAGTATCTGGTTCACCTTCGGGGCCGTCGTCTCACGCTTGCTGATGATGATTGCAATGACTCCAACATGCTTCGTGCTGTCCATTGACATACCTCCCCTTCATTCCTCCGGAGCGCTGGAGGCGCCCGCCAGCTGGCGGGCGCCTCCCTGTATTCCCGTTTTACTCGCAGCTGCGATCGCAGTATTCGGTATGCAGCAGATGATGAGCCTTTTCGCTGTTCGGTTCACCCAGGAAGTCCTTGTAGATCTCCTTGACCTCTGGGTTCTCATGCGACTTGCGGATCGGCTTGCCCGCATCTTCCCGGTAGATGGCCTCGGCACGCCTCTTCTTGATGTCGGGATTGTCCGAGATGGGCTGTCCGCCTCCACCGAGGCAGCCACCAGGGCAGCACATGATCTCGATGAAGTGATAGGGCGACTCGCCCTTCTGCACTTGTTCCATGAGGACACGTGCATTTCCCCGTCCGTTGGCTATGGCGACCTTCAAGGTCATCCCATCGATGTCGACATCCGCGCTCTTGATACCCTCAAGTCCACGCACATCCTCAAAGTCGAGCTTCGCTAGTGACTTTGTGGTAATGACTTCATAGGCCGTCCGCAGCGCAGCTTCCATGACGCCGCCCGTGGCCCCGAAAATCACGGCCGCGCCGGTTGATTCACCCAGGGGCTTGTCGAAATCCTCGTCAGGGAGGCTTGCAAAGTCGATGCCTGCTTCGCGGATCATCTGAGCGGCCTCGCGAGTTGTCAGGACGCAGTCGACGTCTTTGAACGATTCCTCGTCCTTGAGTCCCAACTTCTCTTGCCAGTAGTGGAATGCCGTCTTCATTTCAGGGCGTTCCTTCTCGAATTTCTTGGCAGTGCACGGCATGACAGACACGACAACGATCTTTCTCGGGTCGATCCCCATCTTCTCAGCCCAGTACGTCTTCGTCACCGTACCAAACATCTGCTGAGGCGACTTGCAGGTAGAAACGTGGTCCATCACCTTTGGGAAGAATGTCTCTGCAAACTTGATCCACCCTGGTGAGCAGGACGTGATCAGCGGCAACGTACCTCCGTTCTTGATACGCCCGATGAGCTCGAATCCCTCCTCCATGATGGTCAAGTCAGCCGAGAAGTCGGTGTCAAAAACCTTGTCGAAACCCAGACTCCGGAGCGCGGCGGCCATCTTGCCGGTCGCCTGCGTCCCATCAGGCATGCCAAACTCCTCACCGATGGCAACGCGAACCGCCGGAGCTGTCTCGACAACCACGATCTTGTCCGGGTCTCCCAGTGCCTTCCATACGTCCGGAATCTCGCTCCGCTCGGTGATGGCACCAGTCGGGCAAACAAGCAGGCACTGCCCGCAGTTCACACACTCGACGTTCCCCAGGCCGGCGTCCAGGAATGTTGAGACGGTACTGTTCGAGCCGCGCCCCATGATATCGATAGCATAGACGGATTGAACCTTGGCACACACATTCACGCAGCGCCTGCAGAGCACGCACTTGTTGGGGTCGCGCACCAGCGACAGCGATGTGTTGTCCAATGGCAGCAAGTCTGTGCGGGTTCGCGGGAACTCCACTTCCCGCACCCCCAGTTCAGACGCCAGCTCACGAAGGTCGCAGATCTGGCTCTTCTCGCACATGAGACAGTCCTTGGGGTGATTGGCCAGCAGCAGCTCGACATTGAGCTTGCGGGCCTCGCGGACACGCGAAGTATTGGTCCAGACCTCCATGCCCTCACCAACCTTAACCACGCATGCGCGCTGGAGGTTGCGGGCACCCTTGACCTCGACGACACAGATGGCGCACGCGCCCTCCTCGCTGATCCCCTCAAGGTAGCAGAGAGTCGGCACGTCGATCTTCGCGTACTCCCTGGCGGCCTTCAGGATTGTCGTGCCGTCCGGCACTTGGTAGTCCCGTCCATTGATTCTCACATTCAGCATTCTCGTCTCCATGAAATTCCTCCGGGTCAATTACTCTTTGCGGATCGCACCAAAACGACAGACTTCATAGCAGGAACCACACTTGCTGCACTTGCTCTGATCAATCATGTGAGTCTTCTTGACCTCACCGGTGATGGCGTCGACGGGGCATTGCCGGGCGCATGCCGTGCATCCAACACACTTGTCGGGCATGATGGAGTATATCAGCAGGTGCTTGCACACGTGCGACGGACACTTCTTTTCGTAGATGTGAGCACGGTACTCGTCTTCGTAGAACCTGATTGTCGACAGGACCGGATTTGGGGCCGACTGCCCAAGCCCACACAGTGACGTATCCTCTATGACATTGGCCAGCCTGCTCAGCTTCTCGATGTCGCCATCGCGACCCTTGCCATCGCAAATCCGTTCCATCATCTGGTACATCTGTCGGGTCCCTTCGCGACACGGCGTGCACTTCCCGCACGATTCATCGACCGTGAACCCAAGGTAGAACTTGGCAACGTCGACCATACAGCTATCCTCGTCAAGCACGATGAGCCCGCCGGATCCCATAATGGTCCCGATGTCCTTGACCGTGTCGAAGTCGATCGGCATATCCAGGTAGTCGCCCGTGATGACACCTCCGGACGGACCTCCGGTTTGGGCTGCCTTGAACTTCTTGCCTCCCGGGATGCCTCCTCCAATGTCAAAGATGAGTTCCCTGAGCGTGGTTCCCATAGGAACTTCAACAAGGCCGGTGTTCTGGACGTTGCCTGCCAGAGCAAACACCTTTGTGCCAGGACTCTTGGTGGAGCCAACACTGCGAAACCACTCTGCGCCGTTTGTGATGATCTGGGGGATGTTGGCGTATGTCTCGACGTTGTTGATCAAGGTCGGCTTGTTCCACAGCCCAGCCTGGGCAGGGAACGGAGGCTTGATGCTTGGCGTTCCACGCTTGCCCTCGATGGACCGCAGGAGAGCAGTCTCCTCGCCACAGACGAATGCCCCGGCACCGATACGGATCTCGATGTCGAAGTTGAATCCTGTGCCCAGAATGCTCTGCCCAAGGAACCCGTACTCGCGCGCCTTGCCAATCGCGTACTCAAATCTCTCCATGGCGAGCGGATACTCAGCACGGACGTACATGTAGCCCTTCTCCGCGCCGATGGCATGTCCTGCGATAGCCATCGCCTCGATGATGGAGTGCGGATCTCCCTCAAGGACACTGCGGTCCATGAAGGCTCCTGGGTCACCCTCATCCCCATTGCAGACCACATACTTCGGGGAGCCATTCGCCTCTCGGGCGGCCTTCCACTTGAGACCGGTCGGGAACCCTGCTCCGCCGCGGCCGCGCAGACCCGAGTCGAGAAGGACCTGGATGATATCGTCCGGCGTCATCTCAAGTGCCTTGCCAAGAGCGAAGTACCCGTCACGAGCGATGTACTCTTCGATGGAAAGAGGGTCGATGGCTCCGCAGTTGCGGAGGACGCGCTTGACCTGACGCGTGTAGAAGGGGATATCCCCGCTGGTCCGAGCCTTCTTCTCGCTGGTCGGCTCAGTGTACAGCAACTCGCCGACAGTACGGCCCTTCACGAGGTGTTCGCTTACGATGAGATCAGCGTTCTTGACCGTGACCTTCTGATAGAACGTCCCCTCGGGATACACAACGACGATCGGGCCAAGGTCACATGCCCCCATACAGCCGGTCTCGATGACCTGTACCTCGTCCTCGATACCATGCTTCTTCAGTTCGTCGACCAGAACGTCTTTGACGCTCTTTTCGCCACTCGTGATGCAGGCACCGCCTGCACAGACCAGCAACTGATTT
This sequence comes from Caldisericota bacterium, assembly GCA_026390195.1. GTDB lineage: Bacteria > Caldisericota > Caldisericia > Cryosericales > Cryosericaceae > Cryosericum. The sequence goes on along the minus strand of JAPLGK010000138.1, from coordinate 7,469 downwards.
CGTATCATTGCGTTTTCCCTTCTCCCCCTGGACTAAATGTTCTCCCGCTTGATGACCAGATCAGCCACGACATTGCCGCCCTGGACGTGCTCGCGGACGATCCTGCGCGCATTCGCATCGTTGACGTCACCATAGATGACGGCAGGCTGGTCCTTCATGGATACTTCGACTGTCGGCTCCTTGTCGCAGAGTCCCATACAGCCGGACTGAACGACCTTGACGTCATGGACGTCCGCCTTCTCGAGCTCGTCGATGATGGCCATGAGAGCGTCCTTCGCGCCGGCTGCAATGCCGCATGTCCCCATAGCAACGATGACCTTGCCTCTCTCCTTGGCCTGGCGAAGGTCCATCTCCTTGAGAGTCTGTTCCTTGATGCGCTTCAGCTCTTCCAGTGATTTCATTCTTTCCTCCCCATTCTCCGAGGTTAAGCGTACTTGTTCAGCAACGTCACGACCTTCTCGGGCGTGGAACGCCCGTACGTGTCCTTGTCGATGACAACGACTGGGGCGAGACCACAGGCCCCCACACAACGAACAATATCCAGACTGAAGCGGCCGTCCTGAGTGGTCTCGCCGGCCTTGATGCCCAGGGTCTTCATGACCTTCTCGTAGACTGCGTTCCCGCCTCGCACGTAGCAGGCCGTGCCAAGGCACACGCTGACGGTATGACGTCCCTTTGGAAGACGCGAGAAGAAGTGATAGAAGGTGACGACACCGTACACGGTGGAACGCGGCAGGTTCAGTCTGCTGGAGGCGAACTCGAGCACTTCATCCGGGAGATACCCGAAGATCTCCTGAGCGCGATGGAGGACATTGATGAGGCTGCCTTCGAGGGTTGCCAGCTCACCGATGTACGCGTCGAGTACGTCAAACTGCTTCTTCAGCTCAGGATTCTCCTTCAGCCGGTCTTCCAGGTTCATCTTCATGCACGTTCCTCCTGTAGAGACTTCTCCCTCGCGTGCATCATCAGTCTCGCCATGATGAGGTCGTCGGGTGTGTTCACATTGAAGAAAGACGTCAGTTTTATATCATACCGCATGGCGAACTGTCTGTCGATAGTGCCAACTCTCAACCACATGCTTGCGAACAGCTCCCGGACAGAACGGCGCCCGGCATCCAGAAGGGCACGAGCGACGCTGACCACTCGCTGCGAGTAGATGGCGAAGAGCGGTTCCAGCAGACCGTCGATGTTTGGGTAGACGATATCGAGCTTGTTCTGCAGCGCATACTCCTCCATGGCCCCTACAAGCTGTGGAGATGCATATGGCATGTCGGCAGCAATGACGAAGTTCAACCAGGAGCCGGATGCGGCCAGTCCTGTGTAGATGCCGCCGAGTGGCCCAGCGCCGGCAATACGATCCTGCACCAGAGTGCAGGGAACACTGCAAGAGTCGATGAATCCTTCATTTCCCACGACGATGCATTGCGAATACAGTCTGCTGAGCACCAATAACGGATACTCGAACAGCGGCCTTCCCGAAAGCTCCATACAGCACTTGGAGCGACCCATACGCTCGCTTCGACCGCCTGCAAGGACAATAAGATTCAAGGATTCTCCGTCGACCGTGCGTACGCCGACCAATAGGGCACGGCAACAAACAGCACTCCACCTACAAGGTTCCCCAGTGTCACGGGGAGAAGATTGCCAAGCAGAAATCCATGTACCCAGGTGAGCTGCTGGAATCCGGGTACACTTCCTGCAGCAGCCACAACAGATGGAACGCTCTTCAAGAACAGGCCCAGCGGGACAAAAAACATGTTGGCAACACTGTGTTCGAATCCGGAGGCAACGAATACCGTCACCGGTGGGATAACTGCAAGTACTTTGCCCGCTGTGTCCATAGCGCCTGTGGCCATCCACACGGCGAGGCATACGAGCCAGTTGCAGAGAATCCCCCTGAAGAACGCCGTCCAGAACGGCAAGCTGACTTTCGTTGCGGCCAGTCGCAGCGCTGCGATGCCGATGGAACCGTCTCCCAGCATGTATTGCCGTGCGCCGAAGATAAGCAGTGCCACAAGAACCGACCCAGCCATGTTGAAGAAGTACACCAGCACCCAATTGCGCAGGACTCCTCGCCAGGAAGATCTGTGACAGCAGGCGGACAGAGCAATAAGGCTGTTGCCCGTAAACAGCTCGGCTCCAGCGAGCACGACGAGGATGAGGCCGACACTGAAGACCAGGCCCCCCAGGATCCTGGACAACCCGAAGCCCAGGAATGTCGCCGTATCTGAGAGCACAAGGAGATAGGCCTCAGCACCGAATGCGATATATGCCCCAGCTAGAACACTGAGCACGGCCAATCGTCCGAAGCTAAGTCCGACCTTCCTCTCTCCGCTGGCCGTCGTCAGTTCAGCGATTTTCGCAGGTGAAAGACACTCCAACGCAGTGCCTCCTTTTTCCCCCCACACACATAATGCATTGACCGACATTTCCATCAAAACAGATACGGATGCTCGAATTCCGTCACTGATTTCATGGTATCATGTGAATTGTATAACAGGATATCATGAAGTCAAGACAGTACTCCCCGCCGTGCTGACCACGGATTCAACCATTCCGCAAATTCGGCAGGAGTTGTGGCAAACCCGGAGCAGCAGTTCAGGAAATCGGTTTGATACGACGCGCAATCAGCGAGGACAGGACTCCACCTATTACAGCTGTTACGAACTGCGGCCAGCTGAACGAAAACCGGATGAACGCAGTTGCAGCCACAGGCAATTTCGTCAGCGTCCCGACAATGGCGCCTATGGCAAAATACAGAAACGCCATTTTCGCGGCCGCGCCCATGCCAAGACCGATCCAGCGCAACCAGGAACTAGCTGACCTGCTTCCCCGCGTCACCAGCCAGAACAGCACGACAAGCAGGAGGTTTCCCGCCATGACTGCCGGTATCATCGCGGGTGAAACAAGATGCTGCTGGAACCACGCAGTGACGGGCGCCGCAATCGCGATAATAACGCCGGCCCATAGTCCCGTCGTCTCTGTCGCAAGGAGCAGGCCGAGATTTACGATACTGCCCACGAGGAAGAGGTTGACAACATTGAACGGAGGGGCAGATGGAACGAGCTCCCGCATTGCGAATTGGAGAGCAATAGTCAGTGCAAGGACAATGGCGGCTCTCGTAATGTATTTGGTTGTCTTCACGCGCTCCTCCTGACCCGAGCTTGACTGTCGTGGATTTTTCATTCATAGTCTACATCGAACCGGCTCGACGGTCAAGCTGGCTCGTGTGGAGAGCTCGCATCCCCTGGCCGCCAAAGCGAACAATCATTGACATCACGGGAAAGACGGGTACAGTAAACACGATAAGTTCCGAAGAGACAAAGGAGAATTTTATGCCAATCAAGAGAGCTTCTGTTAAGGACACCCGCAAGACCAAGACACGGACGGCATACAACACCGAGCATGCAGCTAAGACAAAACTTGCCCTGGATATGGCTCGCAAGTCCGATTACGCCCCCGAGAAAGTCGTCGATGCCGTGAAACAACTCGACAAACTCGCTCAGAAGGGCATTGTCCACAGGAACACGGCTGCCCGTAAGAAGTCTCGCCTGATGAAGAAGGCGAATGCCGCCAAGGTTGCGACCAAGGCTACTGCGTCGTAAGAGCCACTTCTGAAAGCAATCGCTCAAGGGCTGCCAGCGCACTGCTGGTGAGCCCTTTTTTCGTTTCATACTCAATTTCCTCAAGGCGCTCCAGCATAGCTTCAAGTTCACGCAGCTTAATATGACTTGCCGCTGTCAAGAGAGCACTTAGCGTATAGTCATCGAGGTATTGATGCTGGGTGCGCAGGCACCAGGCCCTGAGGTCGGCCTTGGGCCGGTTCGACTTCGAAACAAGCTTTGCATTCAACAACCGCACAAACCCGAGTTCCACATCATAGAGAATGGTTGTGTCCGCCGCCCCGGAAGCTGACAGGTCATAGAGCGCTGTCGCTGCACGGTCGTACTTCCTGAGAGAGATAGCCTCGACGAGATCAGCAGCCGCCGCAATGTGGCACCGAGGCACGACCTCACGGACATCAGTGACAGTGACGGCTGCGCCGGTATACGCAAGGAGTTTGTCGATTTCGCTTCGCATAAGAAAGAAGCTGCTTGCCGTCCGCCCCATAAGCTCGTGGACCGCCTGGTCCTCTATTGCACGCCCCTCGAACCTCTTCTTGATCCAGGAGCGCACCGCAGTCGGGGGCACCGCGTAGCTGGTAACCACATACGCCTTTCTCAGCAGCTCTGAAGGGACTTTGGCGGGGTCCGCAAATATGACAGTGGTGTTGCTGCCAGATAGAAACAGTGGGCTCATGGTACCCAGACGTTTGGCTCCTTTGTCTTCGAGCCCGTTGATGACGAGAACCTTGCGCCCGGACCCGAAGCTCTCGCTGCCGAGGAATTCGCGGATACCGTCCACGTTGTCGTCGCTGCCCTCAAACTCGCCATAATCAAAGGCCCGGAAAGCTTCCGCTACCAGGGAGCGCGCTCCCTCTTTCACCTGTGGAACGAAATAGTCGTCTCCAGGCGCGAAGACATAGAGCGACGCCGGCTTCTTACCCCTGAGACTTGTGAGACCCTCAGTCACTGAGACTTCGTTTAAGCCTGACGCGTATCCCTTGGCTGCTGCCATTGCTCCCGCTCTATGGATAGATTTTCTCGAGCAAGCGAGGGAACGGGACCGTTTCCCGTACGTGCGGAAGCTTGCAGATCCACGCTACTGTCCGCTCGACGCCAAGACCAAACCCGCTGTGCGGGACCGATCCGTACTTGCGGAGGTCCAAGTACCACTGGTAGTCTGCTTCGGCAAGCCCCTCGGTATGAACGCGATCGAGAAGCAACTTGTAGTCGTCTTCGCGCTGCCCGCCTCCGATGATCTCGCCATATCCCTCCGGAGCCAGCAGATCAGCACACAGCACCGTCTGCGGATTGGCAGGATTTGTCTTCATGTAGAACGCTTTGAACGATTTTGGGTAGCTGTGCACAAAGACCGGCCGTTCGAACTGGTTCGAGATGAGCGTCTCCTCGTCTCCACCGAAATCGTCGCCCCACTGTATCAGCGAACCGGCTTTCTGGAGAAGCTTCACTGCCTCATCATAGGAGACGCGTGGAAACGGCGCCACCACCTTTTCAAGCGGAGAAGTATCCCGCTCGATGATGGCAAGCTCCTCTTTTCGCTTCTCCAGGACCTGGTGCACAATGTGCGTGACAAATTCCTCCTGGACATCGCAGTTCTGTGACCAATTGCAGTACGCCATCTCGGGCTCGACCATCCAGAATTCGGTCAGGTGCCGGCGCGTCTTGGACTTCTCGGCGCGAAACGTAGGACCAAAGCAGTAGACTCTCCCAAAGGCCATGGCCGTCGCTTCGTTGTAGAGCTGGCCGCTCTGCGACAGGTAGGCGGGTACGCCGAAGTAGTCAGTCGAGAAGAGGGTCGAGGATCCTTCACAAACATTGGCGGACAAAATGGGGGCGTCCATGAGCAGGAAGCCGTTGTCATCGAGGTAGTCACGGATGCTCTTGACGATCGTAGCACGTATGCGCATGATCGCCCACTGGCGTTTCGAGCGGAGCCATAGGTGCCGATTGCTCATCAGGAAGTCGACGCCGTGCTCCTTGGGCGAAATCGGGTAGTCCACAGCTGCCTGATGGACCTCGATCTTCTGAACATGCAATTCGTGACCGCCGGGCGCCCGCTCTTCGGCATGGATCGCACCAGTGATGCTGATGCTGCTCTCCTGGGTGAGGTGGCGCACCGCCTCGAATGTCGACTCGTCGATGTCACTCTTAGCGACCACACACTGCATGATGCCGCTGCCGTCCCGGACGAGGACGAATGCTACCTTTCCACTGCTGCGGCTGTTGTAGACCCAGCCATTAATGGTCTGGATCTGCCCGACGTGGTCTGCTGCCTTGTCGATGTACATAGTTACTTCTCCTCCAGCGATTTCTGATGCGGACACACTGTCGAGTTAAGGTTCGCCCCACATTCGGGGCATAGCCCCTTGCAATCTTCTTTGCAGAGTGGAAACTCAGTGACTTCGATAAGCAGGTTCTGGCGCACCACGTCGGAAACGTCGAGGATGTCCGACTCAAGCGCGAACACGTCTTCCTGATCAGAATCCTCTTCCCCGTTGAGAAGATACGTCTCGTTGACGTCGAACTCGACATCCTCCATGACCGGGTCCAGACACCTCACGCAGGGCTGGCTCACGCTCGCGCTGAACGACCCGGAAAACTGATAGCCGATGCCGAGATTGTTCAGGACGAACTGTCCCGTGACTGGCTCAAGAAGCGTAATTCCTGGGAGGTCTCCGACCGAGGTTTCCTCGAAGGCAAACGATTGGCTGCTCCCTTCCTCAATGTTCAGCTTCTGGAGTTCGAGTCTCATCGTTGTTCTCCTCCACATGAAACTGCATCTCGGACGCCTTGACGGTCTCAGTCAGCCTCGTCAGGATCTGCTCCAGCTGCTCCAGCATCTTGAGGGAGTAGTCGTCAGCTTGCTGTTCAGCGGTCTTTCGCGCGGCCGCAACCTCGGCCATCATGCGGTCTCGTTCTGCGACGGCGGAACGTACGATTTCGTTGTCTGCCACCAGGTCGTCGTGGGAGCGCTGGCCCTCTTCTATCATCCGGCTGCACTGTCGCCTGGCATCAGCCATCAGGGCGTCACGCTGCTCCAGCAGGGCACACGCATTGCGGACCTGCTCCGGGAAAGCCGTGCGGAGGTGTGCGATTGCATCTGCCAATTCCTCGTCCCTGACGATACGATAGCCAAACAACCGAGAGCTCCGCTCTCTCACCTGATCGATGCGGTCGATGATGTCCTGCAGCGTCAGCTTCTCAATCATGCGTTCCTCCCCTGGCCCGAGACAGGCCAAGCACAATCCTGTCTGCAACACTCGCAGGCACCAAGTCACGAACGTCCCCGCCGCCTTCGAACATCTGTTTGATGAGGGTAGAGGAAACGAAAAAGTGCTCCTGTGAGCTCATGAGATAGATGACGTCCACATTCGGGTCGAGATACCTGTTCGCCCAGGCGAGCTGTACTTCATGATCAAAGTCCGAAACGGGCCGTAATCCCCGCAGCATGATGTTTGTGCCTACGCGCTTCATGAAATGGACGACCAGGTCGTCAAAACCTTCCACCACGACATTCGGAATATGCCGCGTTGCGCTCCGGACCATGTCGACGCGCTCGTCCAGCGACCACATTGGACTCTTATACGCTATGCCAGCCACGCCGACAACGAGCCGGTCGCACAGACGCGCTCCACGCTCAATGACGTCGACATGCCCTCTGGTGACCGGGTCAAATGTGCCCGGATAGACGATTGTATCCATATATCCCATAGACCTCATGTTCAAGTGTAGTCAAAAGGCGTCCGATGAAAAGAAAAGGAGGGGCGCCTTTCGGCGCCCCTCCTCATGATATTGACACAGTCAAGCCAAGAGCACCTTACTCAGGAAACTCTGTGTACGCTCATG
>JAPLGK010000236.1 GCA_026390195.1 Caldisericota bacterium | reverse complement strand
CATCTTTTCACTCATTCTTGACCTCCTCCACCGTGAGCGCAAAGTCAGGACAGTGCTCGACACACATCTGACAACCGATGCAGTCCTGCGGGTTGACGATTGCGTGCCGGTCACTCCGGTCTATCTCAAAGACTTTCTTCGGGCACACGGCGACGCAGATACCGCAGTCCTTGCACCACTTACGGTTGTGTGCGATCTTGAATGTCTTTTTCTCCGGCATGTTCCCTCCTCTCGTGTTGGTTGAACAATTCTCGAGCCGTCAGCTCTATGCGTTGGCTCAGATCGAGCACGTCCCTGTCCAGCAGTGATGCCACTGCGTGGTAGGTGTGAACAACAAACGAAGGCTCGTTTCGTGTGCCTCTCATCGGTACCGGCGGCATGCAGGGCGCATCGGTTTCGAGCAGCAGGCGCTCCAGTGGACAAGCCTTCAGAGCCTGACGCGTCGCACGCGCCGCCGGGTAGGTGAGGTTGCCGGTGAAGGAGACACACAAACCCATACCCACCGCTTGCTCGACATCTGCCGGCGTTCCTCCAAAGCAGTGCATCACCCCGCGCAATCCGGCAAAATGCGAGATGGCACTCAAGGATTCTACCACGGCAAAGCGCGAGTGCACGATGACGGGAAACCCGAGGTCGGCAGCTAGTTGCAGCTGCTCCTCGAAGAAACGCATCTGCACCGTGTAGTCGGGGGTGCCCTCCTTGAAATCCAGTCCAACCTCCCCGATGGCGACTGTCTTCTCCCTGTACCGGGCAACCAGGGCTCTTAGCTGGGCCAGGTAGTCTGGCGGTGCATCAGCACAGTCCTGGGGATGGACTCCGATAGCCGCAAGGACGCCGGGCTCCTGTTGCGCGAGGCGCCCCGCGAGGTTCGATGTGGCGATGTCGACACCCGGACAGACAATCCAGCGGACGCCGCTGTCCCAGCACCGCCGCAGGACATCCTTCCGGTCGTCGTCGAACTCAGCCATCTGGACATGGGCGTGTGTATCGACGTAGGATGGTTCGCTCAATGAATCTCCGCTCCATCCGGTAGAACCGCCATGGGTGTCAGGAGAGACATCTCGTCTCCGGCCGAAGCCGCGAGGAGCATGCCCTGCGATGCAATGCCTCTGAGTCTGCGTGGTTGAAGGTTCGCGACGATCACGATCTGTCTGCCGACCAGGAGAGCAGGGTCATAGTGCTTGCCGATGCCTGCCACGATCGTACGCTCTTCGCTGCCGATCGTGACGCGCAGCTTGACCAGCTTGTCGGTCTCGGGCACCCGTTCGCCTTCAAGGATCGTGGCGATGCGCAGCTGCACCTTGGCGACGTCGTCGATCGTGACCAGACCGGAATTGATAACGGCAACAGGTGGAGGAGTTGCAGCAGCGACCGTTGTCGCGCCAGCCTTGCGAGCCGTCTGGGCTGCCAGGAACTCTTCCAACTGGTCAGGCTGGATACGGGGGAACAGCACGATCGAGCTTGCCTCGGGGAGTTCTGAACCCGGTCCCCGCCATGCGAGGTCACTCCAGGCCACCTGCGGCCTCCGGATTGCCTCCAGCAGGCGGTTTGAGACGGTCGGCATGCACGGCTCCACAAGGTTGGCAACGTACCAGAGGCCTGTCAGAAGCGTCGTCAGATGAGTTGCCAGCCCAGCAGCGTCACCGCCCTTAGCCAGCGCCCACGGTTTGTCGTCTTCGATCATCTTGTTGAGCAAGTTGACCAGCGTCCATGTTTTCTCGAGTCCCGCAGAGAACTGCAGGTTGTCGTAGTCGGCGCTCACGGCGGAAAGGGTCGTCGAAAACAGCTCCGATAGAGCGGATTTTGGCTCCAGCGGCTGGCCCTCGATCTGGGGTCGGAACTTGGCAAACATGTTCAACGTTCTGTTCAGCAGGTTGCCCAGGTCATTCGCAAGGTCCGTGTTGAAGCGAAGCAGGAGGCGCTGGCTGGAGAAGTCGACGTCGAGCCCGTAGGTTCCTTCCCTGCACAGGTAGTACCGCAGGGCGTCGACAGCCATAGGCTCGTCGATCCCGATCAGGCCGCTCAGGTTCTCGATGAGAGCAGCTGGGTCAACGACATTGCCGAGCGACTTCGACATCTTCTCACCCTCGAAATCCCAGAAACCATGGGCAAAGATGTGCCGGGGCGGTGGAAGGTTGAGTGCCATCAGCATAGCGGGCCAGATGATACCGTGGAACCGTGTGATGTCCTTGCCGATCAGATGGAGATCCGCCGGCCAGTCGGTCGCAAACCGCTCCGTTCCATAGCCGGCCACTGTCGCATAGTTAATCAGGGCGTCAAACCAGACGTAGACAGTCTGGTCGGTGTCGAAGGGAATGGGAACTCCCCACTTCACGGTCGACCGGGACACGGAGACATCCCGCAGGCCACCCCTGATAACGTTGACCAGCTCGTTGTAGCGCATCTGGGGGGCCACGAAGTCCGGGTGCTGCTCGTACCAGGCAAGCAGAGCGTCCTGATACTTGGAGAGGCGGAAGAAGTAGTTCACTTCGGATACGTGCTGAACCTCAAGGCCGCAATGGGGGCACTTGCCTTCCACGAGGTCTGACTCGAGCAGGAACGCCTCGTCCTTGACACAGTACCAGCCATCGTATGATCCTTTGTAGATGTCTCCCTGGTCGTACAGCTTCTGGAACATCTCCTGCACGACCTTCGTGTGGTCTGCATCAGTCGTCCGGATGAACCGGGAATAGCTGATGTTCAGTCTGTCGAAGAGGGCTTTCCAGGACGCAGCAGCCGTCGTGGCATACTGCTCCACGGATTGCCCCATGGCCAGCGCTGTTCGCTCCACTTTCTGCGAGTGCTCGTCTGTCCCAGTCGAGAACAGGACCTCTTTGCCCCGCTTTCGCTGATACCGCGCGATGAAGTCGGCAGCAATGGTCTCCGACACCGAGCCAAGGTGTGGTTTGTCGTTGATGTAGTAGATGGCCGTGGTCAGGAAGTATCGATCCATGGCAACTCCTCCTGCTATGTCGGGTGTGGCGCGTCGCTCAGGCACACTCCGAGAGATCTTTGAGAGCGCGGCCCATGGCAATTCTGATGGTGCCAAGGTTGCTTTGCCGGGTGGTGAGGATGGAAAGGACATTGTCCTTCGTCCGCACCATCATGAAGCGCCCGGTCGTCGTCTCCACATCCAGCTCGGTCAGCTTGCCCATGTTGAGCTGGGTGACAATCTGCTGCATGTAGCCCGCAAAGGACAGAATCATGCCGCGCACGAGGGGGGGAGTGATGTCCATGTCTGAGGCCGTGTACAGGATGGCGCCGTCAAGATCTGTCAGAATGACGGCGAGAACACCCGGAGAAGACTTGAGTCTGTCTAGTGTCTCTTGCACCACGATCACCAGCCTTTCTGTCTCTCGAAATGTGGTCTGAAACACACGTCTGAACACTGAACATGATACGTGCAAAAGGGTTTTGTGCAACGGAGGAGAGCATTGACGTTGCTTTCGGAGCGTCAAACCGTACAATGGACCCGCAGGGCCATTCTTCGGTGTGAGGTGCTCATGAACGGCAAACGACTGGCAAACCGGATTGTCAACGAGTGTGAGAAGATGGGGGCCGAGGCGGTCAGGTTGATTGACGTCAGGAAACGGGCCCCCTTCTTCGATTTCCTGGTCATTGCCACGGTCGACAACACGGTTCTGGCCGACGCACTGCTTCGCAAGGTTGCAAAGGCTGTCGAGCTTGATGCCGGGGTCGTCACATTCACCGAATCGTCACCCGAATCCGACTGGGTCGTGTGCGACTACGGGGATACCGTTTTCCATATGTTCGTTGGCGCCGACGTCCGGAAGCACTATGACCTCGAAGGCCTCTGGTCGCAGTCGATCAGGGAGGGAAGAAGGGTTGCTCCTCCCGCGTCTGGAGACCGTCTAGATACGGAGTAGCCACCGACGGTTGCGGCTCTGCAGGTTCCGCGTATACTGACACATATACCCTAGGGGGTATATAGAGGTGAAGGATGAGTGAACGTACCACCGACATTCTGATCATAGGAGCCGGGCCTGCGGGTCTGGCTGCTGCCCTGTATGCCAGCCGGTCGCTGGTCAAGCCGGTTGTGTTGGAACGCATGAGCGTGGGAGGACTGGTCCTTTCGACCGA
>JAPLGK010000226.1 GCA_026390195.1 Caldisericota bacterium | reverse complement strand
GTGCCTGAATCGATAGCGCGTTTCATATCAATATGATACCGTCATTTGGTGTATTGAACAAATCACCGTGGCACAATGCGCACACCGGCAAGCCCCTGTTGTGCCCGGGGTCTGCCGGCGCGGAATCACCCCCTACAGGTTGAGCTTGCGGTCCATGAGCCAGGACGTCACCGCGAATGCCAGAAGCCCGAGCGCAACAAACATCAGTGGAGAGACCAGCGGGAATATCACCGGCTGCGTCCCTTCCCCCAGGAACGGCATGTTTCTCCAAGGGTTCAGGGTGAGGTGGACCCCCTCAATCAGCTGCATCTCGAGCAGACTGCCCAGCAGCGCGCTCAACCACAGCACGACGATAACGACGAGTGCGGAGAAGACGCTGCCAAGATGCTTCTTCGAGTTGGTGAGCGTCTTGCCGAACGTCACGCCGAAGAACATGATTGTCATGAAGCTGAGAATCATCGCCAGGACACCACAGCACATCACCCAGTAGTCGCCGGTCAGCAGGAACCTGCCGACCCACGGCCGTACCTGCTGAGCAAGTCCCGGGGCAAGGCACGCGAGCACGATGACACTCGTCATGCCACCCAGCAAGGTCATAAGCGTGTCGATGACAAGCAGCACGATACGGGAACCCAGGACCGCTGCCCCCCGGAGTGGCAGGCCGAAGACGAGGTACCCGGTGTCGCCATACAGGTCCTGCGTGTAGGTGACGATGTTGATGACCGTCATGACTGTGTAGAACAGGACCCAGAAGAGGGCCATCGTCAGCGGCACACCCATCGAAACAGGCGCCGACTGCACCGGGTTCTCCCGCATCCCGATGAAGCGCGTCGCCTGATACAGCGTCAGCGCCCCCATGATGATAAGTCCGATCGTGTACAGGAGTCTGCGGCCCCTGAGCTGGTACCTAACGAGTTTCCACATGTCCGTACACCTCCCTGTAAATGTCCTCGATCGATGCGCCTCGCCTGGTACGCAGGTCCTCGGCATCGCCCGCCAAGACCACATGCCCCCTGTCGAGGAAGACGACATTGTCGAAGAAGTGCTCGACGTCGGCGACCATCTGTGTCGACAGGATCATTGAGCAGTCAGTGCGAAAGTTGGCTACCAAGGCATCCAGTACCTGACTGCGCGCAAGGGGGTCCAGCCCTCCGAAGGGCTCGTCCAGGACGTACAGCCGTGCCTTGCGTGAGAAGACCAGCGACAGCCTCGCCTTCTCGACCATCCCCTTGGACAGCGAGCCGATCTTCTGACCGGCATCAAGGCGCATGATGGTGAGCAGCTCCTCGAACCGCTTCCGGTCGAAGTCGAGGTAGAAGTCCCCATAGAAGTCGCCTGCCTCGCCGACCGACATCCAGCGGTCGAGATGGTTCACGTCCGGCAGAAACGAGACCTTCGCCTTGGTCCCGACGCCCGGAGCCATGCCGTCGACAAGGACGCTCCCCGACGTTGGCGACACCAAGCCTGCGAGGATCTTCATGAGCGTCGTCTTGCCACTACCGTTGGGACCGAGCAGTCCCATGATGTGCCCTTCGGGCACCTCCAGAGTGACGTCGGACAGCGCCGTCGTCGTGATGTAGCGCTTGGTGAGGTTGCTGATCTGCACGAGCATGCTCATTTCGTCTCCTTCCTGGCTGTCTCTGCTGCCATCGCTGTGATCTCCTCCGGGCCATACGCCAGCGAGCGCATGCTCGCAACATACGCCTCCACGATATCGCGCGCAAGTCTCTGCCGCAGCAGGTCGACGGTACCGCGGTCGCCAGACACGAAGGTCCCCATGCCGCGCTGTGTCGCGACGTACCCTTCACGCTCCAGCTCAAGGTAGGCCTTCTGCACCGTGTTTGGGTTCACGACGACCTGCTGGGCCAGGTCGCGAACGGAGGGCAGCTGTTGCCCGACCTTCAGCTCTCCGACGGCGATCCGCCTCTTGACCAGGTCCATGATCTGTGTGTAGATAGGAGCCCTGTCATCAAACTCCATGTCACGCCTCCTCATGTCGAGCATCCTCGTGCATGCATTAGGTATTCTAGCGTCTTGGTGTACTACTAATCTAATACACATGACTATGATGTCAACCATGTGTCCGTGAAGCGCTGTGGACGTGTAGAGATGCAGTGCCCCACGCAGCTGGACCCAGGAGCGTGCGCCGAGTTCAAGCAACGTCGGCGGCCGGCGTTTGCGGGGCAAAACGGCCCAGCGCGTAACCTGTGGCACCATTTCTACGTAGACGAGGTGACACACGACATTCACTGCGAGAGGTGCACAGATGAAGTTCAACCGCACGGGTTTCCTACTTGCCGCCCTGGTGCTGACGATAGCGCTGGTCGTACCCGGATGCATCACGATCGATGGAGGTGGTATCGGAACGACGACTGACACGTTCGAGGAGACGTATCCTGACGGAGACAGCATCGTCGTCCACGCCGTGAAGCGCACCAGCTGGGGCAAGTCCGAGTTCGACAAGATTCGCATCGACGTCACGAAGGGAGATCCATTCACCGTCGCGACGACCGTGCTGCGCGAGCCCGCCCGCGTCTCCATCGACTACGAGCTTCGTGTCCCACGTTCGATGCTGATCCGCACAGCCGATACCACGAACGGCTCCATAAAGGTGACTGGCGTGAAAGGCACGATGGAGCTGCATACGAGCAACGGCAGTGTGACGGCCGAGAACATCGACGGAGCCGTGCGCGCCACGACGACCAACGGGAACATCACGCTCCGCAAGGTTGCAGCAGTCACCGGCGCGATGACGACCAACGGGGTCATCGAGTGCGAGGTTGCCGCGCTCGACGGAACCGCGGTAGACGTTCACACGACCAACGGCAGTCTCACCCTCTGGGTAGCACCGGACCTGCCTGCAACGCTTGAGGCGTCGACAACCAACGGGAACCTGGAGATGGACGACGTCACCCTCGACAACGCCATGGCGTCCAAACACAGCATCAGAGGCGACCTTGGCGTGCCGAACGGCACGCTGTCCGCCCGGACGACGAACGGCAACCTCACGGTGCACAGGCTCAACCCCTGACCCAATTTCATGTGCCCGACCAACTCCGCGGCCCGTGACGGCTGCGGAGTTTCTCATATACTGTTCGCGTGTCCCTGAAGGGGCAGGGGAGGAATCATGGGAGCGACCGAGAGACCAATGCGAAGGAAAGAGTGCCAGATAACCGATACCGCCGTCATCCGGCGCATCCTGGGACGTGCCGCGCTGTGCCGCGTCGCGATGGTCGATGGGAGCGAGCCGTACATGGTCCCGATGAACTGCGGCTGGGACGGCAAACACCTGCTTCTCCACGCTGCGATCCAGGGCAGGAAGCTGGACATCCTGCGCGCCAACCCACGCGTCTGCGTCGAGGTCGACGAGGACATCCAGATCGTGACCGGGGCGACGGGTGAGGAGTGCACGGCGAACTACGTCACCGTCATCGGAACGGGCACCGCGTCATTCGTCCTCGACCCCCAGGCCAAGGGCCGAGACCTCAATGTCATCATTCGTCAGTGCCATCCGGGCGTCCCCGAAGAGGTTTTCCCGGATAAGGCCCTGTCTCGTGTTGCCGTGCTGGAAGTCCAGTTCGACCATCTCACCTGCAAGGCGAAGGGGATCACGCCACGACCGTAACGCTACATTCCTGACTGGAGGAGCCACGGCATGATTTATCACATCGAACCCGAAGACCTGTGGCAGCAGGCGCTGCCCTCAGGAACATACGTCACCGAAGGCTACGAGAACGACGGCTTCATCCACTGCTCGGCGCTGGAACAGGTCACGGACGTCGCGGACCGTCACTACCATGGCAGGCACGGCCTGTTGCTCCTGTGCATCAGCCAGAAGCTGCTCGACGCGGAAACGCTCTGGGAACCGTCCGACGGGCTCTACTACCCCCACATCTACGGCCCTCTCAACGCGTCTGCCGTCGTAGCGGCGGTCCCGTTCCCGTGCGAAGGGGACGGCACGTTCCAGCTGCCGGCGAACATACCTGAGGACACGGACGACTTGCCGGCCGAGGCCGAAGACCTGTAGATAGTCGCATCATTTCCTACCTCCATGTCCTGTTGAGGTTACGGGGCCATCCACCTGGAAACCGCGTCCTCCGTCATTCCCGCACACGCAGAAATCCGGCGTGTTTTGTCCAAGGGTACTGCGAAGGTGTAACATTCTTGCCAGGAATGGAACCGTCCCGAAGTGTAACATTCTCTCTGTCTCAGCTGCTGGACTTGCCATTTTGGGCGCCCTCTGCCAGCTGACACCATAGCGCTTGTACTGCTGCGCGGTTTTCTCTACACTATGGACAGGCGCCCGGCAGAGTTGTGTGGCGCCGTCATTCCGCGATCGACATAAGGAGGAACACACAATGCCTTGGATTATCGCTCTTGGAGTCATTGCTCTCGTGGTCGTGTGGCTCATCGGCATTTACAACCTGCTCGTCCGCAAACGCACCATGAAGGACGAAGCCTGGTCGGGCATGGACGTCCAGCTGAAACGCCGCTATGACCTCATCCCGAACCTGGTCGAGACGGTCAAGGGGTTCGCTGGCCATGAGGAAAAGGTCTTCACCGAGGTCACCGAGATGCGTTCCCGCGCCATGGGTGCAACCGGCGTCGCGGACAAGGCTGCGGCCGAGAACCAGCTGAATGCGACCCTGAAGACCCTGTTCGCCGTCGCAGAAGCCTACCCTGAACTCAAGTCCAACACCAACTTCCTCGACCTGCAGGCGAAGCTTGCAGACCTGGAGGACCAGATCCAGATGGCACGCCGGTACTACAATGGCACGGTGCGGGAC
>JAPLGK010000235.1 GCA_026390195.1 Caldisericota bacterium | reverse complement strand
CCTCGCCGGCCGCGCTCGTGAAACAGATTTCGCGTGACGTGCTCAGGGCGCGTGTCATCCTTGGACAGGTCGGCGACTGACAGGGAATGACCTAGTGAAGTCTTGTGCCGACCGGTTCTGCTTTACTTGTCCTGTGTTTCTGGTACAATTCTAGTACATTTCTCCCGCACTCGGTCCCTCGTTCCGGCTGGACGTGAGACTGGTTCCTGGGACACCTTGGAGGTACAACATGCTTACAGCCGAAGAGAAGTCGAAGATTATCGGTGAGTTCAAGCTCAGTGAAGATGATACTGGCTCATTTGAGGTTCAGGTTGCAATGCTGTCGAAGCGCATTCTTGCGCTTACAGAGCACCTGCAGAGCCATCGGAAGGATTTCAGTTCCAAGCGCGGGCTCTACAAGCTGGTCGGAGAGCGCCGGAGACTTCTCAGCAGTCTGAGACGCGTCGACGAGGACCGTTATGCTTCATTGATCAAGCGGCTGGGAATCCGAAAGTAGGAGCCAATGTTGCAGAATGATGAGATAAAGACCGTTCGCGGCAGTATTGCGGGCGCACCTGTCACGTATGAAACTGGGCGGCTGGCCAAGCAGGCCGGCGGAGCTGTTCTGGTGACCATGGGTGGCACTGTCCTGCTCGCTGTAGCCACTGTCAGCAACAGCACAAAGGAAGGAATCGATTTCTTCCCGTTGACTGTTGACTATTTTGAGAAAATGTACGCAGCCGGCAAGATTCCAGGTGGATTCTATAAGAGAGAAGGACGTCCCAGCGAGCGTGAGATTCTTCGTTCGCGGCTTATCGACCGGTCGATCCGCCCTCTGTTCCCCAAGCACTTCCGCCGGGAAGTGCAGGTCATCGTCTATGTGCTGTCTGCCGACGGAGAGAATTCTCCCGATGTGCTGGCCATCAACGCCGTATCGGCGGCGCTTCTTATCAGCAATGCCCCGTTCGTTGACGCAGTTGGCGCAGTGAGGGTCGGCAAGATCAATGGCAAGCTTGTTTTCAACCCGTCCTCTTCTGCGATCGAGGAGAGTGTGCTCGATCTGGTCGTATCGGGCACGGCCAATGGCATTCTCATGGTTGAATCCGGGTCTTGCGAGATCAGTGAAGCAGAGATGGTTGAGGCCTTGGTACTGGCACAGGAACCGATCAAAGAGACGTGCCGCATGGAGGAAGAACTTCGCGTCCAGGCTGGCAAGGAGAAGATCGTCGTCCCCGAACTGAAGTTCGATGCAGCTATCCAGAGCGAAGCTCGTTCCATGATCGAGGAGCGTCTTCCGCTGGTGCTTAGGGACAAGGAGAAGCTGAAGAAGGAGAAGATCCTGGATGAGTTCAAGGGTGAACTCGCCGTCGAACTGGTAGCGAAGTATCCCGAAAGTGGGCTGGCCATCGGAGAGGTTCTTGACGCGGAGATCAAGCATTTCATCCGGCATCGTGTCGTGACTGAAGGCATGCGTATCGATGGTCGCACTCCTGAAGAGATTCGGCCGATCGGGGTCGATGTTGGTGTTCTTCCGATGAGTCATGGCTCGGGATTGTTTTCCCGAGGTCAGACGCAGGTCCTTTCGATTGTCACCCTCGGAGGAAAGAAGGAGGGTCAGTTGGTCGAAAGCCTCGAGGAAGAGGTTACCAAGCATTACATGCACTACTACAACTTCCCTCCCTTCTCGGTGGGCGAGACCCGTCCCATGCGGGGACCTGGGCGTCGCGAGATTGGCCACGGTGCACTGGGCGAGAGGGCGCTGCTTCCCGTTATTCCGGATGAGAGCGAGTTCCCATACTCGATTCGCGTTGTCTCTGAGGTGCTTGAGTCCAACGGTTCGACGTCGCAGGCTTCCATTTGTGGCAGTACATTGGCACTTATGGATGCTGGAGTACCGATCACGGCGCCGGTTGCCGGCATCGCGATGGGCCTGATGAAAGAAGGCGACAAGAGTGTTATCCTGACTGACATTCAGGGAGCTGAGGACGCCAATGGCGACATGGACTTCAAGGTCGCGGGCACTGCGAAGGGCATCACGGCACTGCAGATGGACATCAAGGTTCACGGCGTCGACAGCGACCTGCTGTCTGCGGCCCTGGACCATGCGCGCACTGCGCGTCTCTTCATTCTGGACAAGATGCTGTCGGTTCTTCCTGCTCCTCGTAGCGAAGTCAATCCGCTGGCTCCTCGCATCTTCACCCTGAAGATTCCCGGAGACAAGATCGGTGCCCTTATTGGCCCTGGAGGCAAGGTCATCAAGAAGATTATTGCCGACACCGGGTGTGACATCGATATCGAGGATGATGGCTCGGTGTTTGTGACTGCACCAGACGGAGCCAGGGGTCAGATTGCCATGGATGCGATCAACGCGATTACTGAGGATATCGTTGTGGGCAAGGTCTACATGGGCAGGGTTACCGAGTTGCGCGACTTTGGCGCTTTCGTGGAGATCGCGCCCGGTAAGTCTGGCCTGCTGCATGTGTCACAGGTATCCGACTCATATGTCAAAGACATCCATTCCGTGCTCAAGGTCGGCGAACAGATTCTCGTCAAGACTCTGCCTCTCAAGGACGATGGCAAGATCTCTCTGACCCGCAAGGGCCTGACTTCCGGGAATGCCGACAAGAGTTCCCCTGAGTCCCACGATGACCACCACCATGGTGATCAATAGCGAAGAGCGCAAACCGGAAGTCATAACACTCAGCAACGGCATCCGCGTCGTTTTCGACGTTGACAAAGGGCACCCGACTGCAGCGGTCGGGGCCCTTGTTGCTAGTGGCTCCCGGTTTGAGGATGAACACACGCGCGGCTTGAGTCACTTCATGGAGCATGTCCTGTTCAAAGGCACAGAGCATCGAAACTCGCTCGAGATTTCCTCAGCTATCGAGAATGTGGGTGGTGAGCTGAATGCATTCACCGATGCCCAGTACACGATGTTCTATATGCGTGTCCCGGCAATCCACACGTCTCTCGCTCTCGACGTACTGTCCGACATCCTCCTGTATCCCTTGTTCGAACCTGCTGCCATCGAGCTTGAACGCCGAGTCATCGAACAGGAGATCTACTCATTTGAGGACAGTCCCGACGACGTTGTCACGGACGAGCTTCTCAAGGGGGTGTACGGAAGCGACCCTGTTGCGTCGAATCCGCTGGGAACCGTAGAGTCAGTGCGTTCTTTCAGACGGAGCGACTTCGTCGACTATTTCCACAAGCATTTTGCTGCCCCTGACATTGTTCTTTCACTTGCGGGAGACATCGATGTCGAGGCATCGGCACGTTTCCTCGAGGATTCCTTTGGGCGGCTTGCAAAGGGACCAGGCAGGGCCGAGTGGGGAATCCCCATCCGGGCCGCTGTTCGCAGAGAGACAGAGCGCCCTACGGAGCAGGTCTATCTGGCGATGGCTCTACCCGGCTTCGCTCAGTATTCGAAGCAGGGGTCGATTCTGAATCTCATGTCCAGCATCTTCGGTGGCAATATGTCGAGTCGCCTGTTCCAGAGGGCCCGCGAGAAGGAGGCTCTTGTCTACAGCATTGGCTCTTTTCCAATGGCTTTCAGCAATACTGGATTGCTGGGCGTTTCGGCTGAAAGTTCCCCCGAGAACGCTTTGCGTGTCCAACAGGTCATCCGCGAGGAGATCGAGAACATGCGGCAGGACAAGATCAGCGTGGCTGAACTTCAGCATGCCAAGGAGACTGTTCTCGGCGGATTCCTGCTTTCGCTGGAATCCTTCTTCCGTCGCATGCATCGAAATGCGTCCGAGCTCTACATGAGAGACCAGATACGGACGGTTGCGGACGTCACCGAACAGGTCAACTCGATCACGCTCGGTGAAGCATTGAGTGTCATCGATGACGTTTTTGACATCTCCCAGCTGGCAGTGTCGATTGTTCATGGACCCGACAAGCACTGAGTTGCGTGTAGGCGTTCACAGACTGGTTTCTCGCGCAGGACAGCTGGCGCGTGCAACGTCAGGGTCGTCAGGCTATGATCTTGCAAGTGGAGAAGACGGGGAGCTGACGATCCTGCCTGGCGCCGTCGCACTCGTGCGGACGGGGTTGGCACTTGAGTTGCCTCCTGGCCTCGAAGGGCAGGTTCGCAGTCGTTCCGGCTTGGCAGCCAGAAGCGGCGTGTTTGTCCTCAACTCGCCAGGTACCATCGATAGCGACTACCGTGGCGAAGTGAAGGTTGTGCTGGCGAACTTCGGCGATGCTCCCTGTTCGGTGTTCCCGGGAGATCATATCGCACAGTTGGTGTTCATACAGGTTCCGAATGTTTGCCTCGTGGCCGTCGACGAATTGGCGCCGACTGAGAGGGGGGCTGGTGGTTTTGGGTCGTCAGGAAATACGCCCATCGAGAGCACCCCTCAGAAGCACCCCTCGTATTGCAGGAACATCCTTGGGGACATTGAGAGAACATCCTCGGGGGCATCGGACTAACATGTTCCGGCGGTCTGACATGAAGGAGACTCTCCTCGCTTCAATTGCCGAGGACGTCGTTTCCTGTCAGAAGTGCAAGCTTGGGGCCACCCGGACGAAGGCCGTCCCGGGCGTCGGATCGGCCCATGCCCGCATCTGTTTTGTGGGTGAAGGTCCGGGACGTGAGGAGGATTTGTCGGGAATCCCATTCGTCGGTCAGGCGGGACGTTTGCTGGACAGGATCCTGATAGCCGAGGGGATGAGCCGCAGAGACTGCTACATATGCAATATCGTGAAGTGCAGGCCCCCAAACAACCGCGTTCCGGAGCCTTCCGAGGTGTCGGCCTGCTCGCTCTACCTGTATGCGCAGTTGGCCATTTTGGAGCCGGAGGTCATCTGCCTCCTGGGCAATACGGCACTGCGCTTCTTCTTTGGAGAGCAATACTCCATCGGGCAGGTGCGCGGCACGATTCTGGTCAAGGATGAACAGCGTTTCATGCCAATGTATCACCCAGCCGCCGCTCTAAGGAATCCTCAGTACGTGCAGGTCATCCGAAGTGACCTGCGAAAGCTAGCTGCCTTGATTCAGCGGACGGTGGACTAGGTTCGCACCGACTGCAGAGAAGAAGGCAAGGCTGCCAATCGTGGACGGAAAGCAAGCTCTTGCGGTTTTCTCCAGACCGTCAGCTATCGTTGAGTCGTCTGAGGCATTTGCTCGCTCAGTCTCCCAGAACGTCGTTCGGTGAGTGTTGGTTCACAGGATCACAAACCCCCAGCTTCAAGGCCGGGGGTCTGCCTATTGTCAGCGTGAGAAGGTTCAGCGGAATCCGGGGAATGGCGGACCCAGTGTTACTTGCACAACTCTACGAACTCGGTCAGCACGGCCACAAGGTAGTCGGCTGACCCGGGCTTCATGCTCTTCGTAACCTCCTGCACGCTCTGGATACGCTGTCGGATGACTTTCCGAATGATCGACGCTCCCTGCTTTGTGCACTTGAGGACGACCTGCCTCTTGTCCAGTATGTTCTGTGTCTTGGTGACATAGGTGAGTTCGACGAGGCGATCGACCATCTCCGAGACCGTGGACGCAGCGAGGCCCGTAAGGTGTGTGAGGTCTTTGACATTGATGGCCTCACCGAAGTAGACAAGCTGAAGCACCTGGAACTGTGGCAGCGTGATTCTCACGCTCGACAGTGCATCACGGCCCTTCTTCTTGATCCAGTATGAGATGTCGCGCAGCAGGGACTCCAGTTCGATAGCCGTCTCCCTCATGGTTTCCACCCCCCTCTACGGTTGATTCTTGATTCCAGGTGTCTATTCATGTACAGTGCCGAGAGTTGCGTGAGAGTCCCCAAAAACAAGTTCCAACTCTCGTTCTGCATCGGTTGGGGATGCGGACGCATGTACCACATTCTCGGTCAGTTGAGTGGAGAAGTCTGCTCGAATCGTCCCGGGCAGCTGGTCTTCGGGTCTGGTTGCCCCGATCGCCGTTCGAACAAGCGCTATTGCGTTGGGCGACTCGACCTGAAGGGCAACGACGGGGCCCGATGTCATGAAGGAAAGCAGGACGGGAAAGTAGTCACGGCCATCGTGTTCAGCATAGAAGGTCCGCGCGAACGCGTCGTCCATGCGAAACATCCGCATGTTCGAGATCACAAGGCCCTTCTGCTCGATGCGTGCTATGATCAGACCGACGAGACTGCGGCGTACGCCGTCCGGTTTCACCAGCAAGAGTGTTCGCTCACCAGTCACTTCCATTGCCTCCAGGAGGAGCTGTTCGTGCAGGATTGATGGTCGAATTGCTTCGCTTCCCTTCCAATTGTAGCCGTTTCTCGTTGCTGCGCAACGTTTCTCTGACGACGGCTGCCAAACGCCCGACTTGCCAGGCGCTGCAAGCCTGATATCATCTAAAGATGCCAGGAAAAGGGATTCAGTGGTTCACTGTACTTATCGCAGTGCTGCTGGTGGCCGCATTGGGGCTCGGCTGGATGGGCTTGCGAGTCGCTGCGCCTGCTTCCGCTATTCCGGCTGTGCCTCTGGGCGCTCAGGCCCTTTGCGTCGTGACGCCCGGTGACCAGGCGCGGAGTCTTGTCGTGGATGACATTTTGAAAGCACAGAAGTCGGTTCTGGTGGAGTGTTATCTCATCTCTGACCCTGCGATTGTCCAGGCATTGCAGTCTGCCAGACTGCACGGATGCGATGTGCGGGTCATCATGGAGGAGGCGCCGTTCGGGGGGTTCTCCATGAACCAGACGGTTCGCAACCAGCTGAGAAGCTCCGGCATCGACGCAACCTGGGGCAACAGGGTCTACTCGTTCACTCACGCCAAGTATGTGGTCATCGACCAGGTCGTTGCCTGGATCATGACGGCCAATCTTAGCAAGAGCGCCTTTGATAAGAACCGCGAGATCCTTGTCAGGACTTGCAGCCAGAGTGTAGTGGAGGATCTCGTGCGCATTTTCTGGGCAGATCGACGGCGAAATCCCTGTGCTGCCGGGTCGCTTGTCGTCAGCCCTGTGAATGCTCGGCAACGTCTTCTTGGCATGTTGAGAGGATCGTGCCGCAGCGTGGATATCGCGAGCGAGGTATTCGATGACCAGGAGACGTGCGAGCTCTTGCAGGATCTCTCGGGGCGGGGCGTCGCCGTGCGTGTTCTGGTTGCAGCACCGGAGAGAATCGCTGTCAATGCCGTGACAAGATCGGAGCTGGAAGGGACAGGTGTCAGCGTCCGATACCTTGAGTCTCCGTATCTTCACGCGAAGTACATCGTGGTGGACGGTCACGTGGCGTATGTCGGTTCACATAATCTCAGCACCGGCTCACTCGACGAGAACCGTGAAGTTGGAGTCATAACGGACGACAGCATGGTCGTCTCGACTCTCGAGGCGTCTTTCTCGGGCGATTGGGACTCGGGCAGATAGAGAAGCGCCCCGCACTGGTGCGGGGCGCTTCGGGTCATTGGTTGCCCAGTCGCGCGCGAATGCTACATGCCGGCGAAATCCCAGTCAAGGTCAGCCAGTTGGTCCTGAAACGCCGCAAGATCTGCGTGCAATCTCACCGCCTGCTGTAGCTGCCGTGCCCCGTTCGTTGTCCCGTAGAGGATAGTGCCGACGATGATGCCATTCTCGAGCACAACCTTGCGATAGGTCTGTTGACCTTGCGCCTGGATCACCTGGACATGCTGCTCTTGGGTCGGATTGACATTGCCCATGCTCAGAACGTCGATTCCACAAGTCTTGAGCGAACTCGACATAA
Organism: Caldisericota bacterium; assembly: GCA_026390195.1. GTDB lineage: Bacteria > Caldisericota > Caldisericia > Cryosericales > Cryosericaceae > Cryosericum. The sequence goes on along the minus strand of JAPLGK010000235.1, from coordinate 7,755 downwards.
TACTCCCCTCGTACGTAGCTGTACCGGGTGAGACCATGTTCTGAGCTGCAACCCTGGCTTGTTCCAGGCAGGGAGGGACGATGCCGTAGACACGTCCGCGGTGCTCGACGACGTCGCCGGCGGCATAGACGTCAGGAGCAGACGTCTGCATGGAATCATCCACCTGAACACCCCGTCCTGTGGCGATACCTGCTTCCCGGGCGACGGTGACGTTGGGGCGGACTCCCGTGGAAAACAGGACGAACTCGCCTTGTGTGAGTCGGCCGTCTTTGAGCAGGACGCCTGCCGCACCATTCTCTCCCGAGAGAATCTGCTGAGACTCGCCACTGAGCAGAGCCGTGACGCCCAGACTCTGCAGGTGTTCCACCAGCATTTCCGCCGAGCGTTCGTCGAGCTGGTTGGGCAACAGCCGTCCAGCGAACTCTATGACGGTGGCTTTCATTCCTCGCTCTGTCAACGCTCTTGCCGCTTCGAGTCCCAAGACGCCTCCGCCTACGACGACCACAGTGGCACCTGGAACGATGCGAGCAAGCAAAGCATCTGCATCATCAAGTGTCCTGAGGGTGAAGACACCGACTTGGCCGGCGCCGGGCAGGGGTGGCACAAAGGGCGACGCTCCGTTTGCCAGCAACAGCCTGTCGTAGGAGAGCACTGTCCCGTCGTCGAGCGTCGCTTCATGGTCTGCGGCGTGCATGTGCAGGATGCGGCGCCCACTGACTAGAGTTATCCTGTTTTCGCCATACCAGCTTGTAGCATGCATAAAAAGCTGGTCTTTTGACTTGCGACCGGCCAGGTACTCGATCAAGTCAGGGCGCGGATAGTAGGCAACGGACTCCGCGTCGACAACCATGATATCCGACGATGGATCAAGTTCTCGCAGGTGCTGTGCAGCCGCTGTGCCGGCAGCCCAGCCTCCGGCAATGAGGTACTTCATTGTGACCGGCGGCCGTCAGGCTTTCTCAAAGAGATCCTTGCCGGCGCCACAGTCTGGGCAGACCCAGCTCTCGGGGAGATCCTCAAACTTGATGCCGGGGTTGATTTCCTGCGTGCTGTCACCAATAGCCGGGTCGTACACGTATCCACACACAGTGCAAATCCACTTCTCCATGGCAGTTCCTCCTTGTGTCGGGTGGTTGGGAAGAGAAAGACTCTTCTGTATAGGCAGTGTACGGTGAAAGGTCCTTTCCTGCAAGTTGACAAGCCACACGCGGTGCAGCGGCCCTTTGACAGTCGCAGCGGACGCGGTACTCTCTAACAATAGCGTCAGAAAGAAGTCAGGAGGCAACATGAAATATCAAGCGTTGGTTGACGGTAAAGCAGGGGATCATGAGCTTCTGCTTGGCAACGAAGCCGCGGTCCGTGGTGCTCTGGAAGCGGGTATCGGTGTAGCGGCCAGCTATCCTGGGACCCCGTCGTCAGAGATCGGTGACGTGTTCAGCGTCGTGGCGAAAGCCTCAGGAGTGTACTTCGAGTACTCTGCGAACGAGAAGGTAGCCCTTGAGGTCGCAGCAGCCTCGGCAGCAAGTGGTGTCCGGTCCTTCACGTTTATGAAGCACGTTGGGCTGAACGTTGCCTCGGATTCCTTCATGACGACGGCATACGTAGGGACCAAGGCGGGATTCGTCGTCCTTTCCGCGGACGATCCATCGACGCACTCATCACAGAACGAACAGGACAATAGATACTACGCGCGCCTCGCGAACGTGCCCATGCTGGAACCCTCGAGTCCACAGGAAACCAAGGACTACATGGTAGAGGCCTACAACATCTCGGAGAAACTGGAGCTCCCAGTTCTGTTCCGAACGACTACTCGTGTCGCCCATATGCGCGGCGACGTTGTTCTTGGCGATCGAAGGCCCGTAGTGAGGCGAGGCAGTTTTGAGAAGGACCCGTCACGGTTTGTACCGGTGCCCGCCAACTCCTCGAAAATGCACTTCAAGCTGCTGGGCAAACTCGCCGAGGCTCGGCATCTCAGCGAAACGTCTTCGCTGAACCACGTGGTTGACGTGGGTGTCGGGGGACGGGTGGGGATCGTCACGGTGGGCAGCGCGTTCAACTATGTCGTTGACGCCCTGGAGGAGCTCGGACTGTCTGCTCGAGTCTTCAAGATAGGCTTCTCCTATCCGCTGCCGCTCGACAGGATCCGCGAGTTTGCCGCGGGCGTCCACGAGCTGCTTGTCGTCGAAGAGCTCGAGCCTCTCATGGAAAACGACATCAAGGCCGATTTCCTGTCGCACGGCACCAGGACGCCGGTATGTGGCAAGGAGGAACTTCTCGTGCCGCGCGTGCACGAGCTCAACGTTGATGTTGTATCAAAGGCATTGGCCAATCACTTCGACGTGCCATTGCATGTGCCCGCTTCGGGCGAAGCGCAGCCCTGGTTGTCGCCCCTTCCGTCACGGCCGCCGGTTCTGTGTCCCGGGTGCCCTCACCGCGGATCGTACCTTGCTGTGCGTCGGGCCATACGTGAACTGGGGATCCCGGAACCTGTCTTCGCCTCCGACATCGGCTGCTACACGCTGGGTATGGCGGCTCCATTCAGCGCAGCGGACTATCTCCTGTCCATGGGATCCAGTGTGGGGACTGCGGGCGGCTTCGACGCAGCAACTGACCAGAAGGTCTTCTCGTTTATCGGTGACAGCACCTTCTTCCATGCCGGGCTGTCCGCTCTTGCAAGCGCCGTTCACAACAAGCATCGGTTTGTCCTGACGGTTCTGGACAACCGGACTACCGCGATGACGGGACATCAGCCCAATCCGTCCATGCTGACCGATGCCGTGGGCGATCCGGCACCAGCAATCAGTATCGAAGCGGTGGTAAAGGCAATGGGCGTTCAATTCGTGAAGGTCATTAACCCGTACAGGGTAGCCGAGGCTACCGAGGCGTACAAGGAGGCCGCTCAGGTGGACGGCGTCGCCGTCATCGTATCCAAACAGGTTTGCAGCCTCCTCCTGGACCGTGCGAAACGCGCGAAGGGGATCTGGCAGACGTTTCAGGTCGACCGTAGCGTCTGTATGGGCCACCTGACATGCGTACACGAGGTCGCTTGCCCTGCCATCTTTGTGTCTGAAGGAAAAGCGGAGATCAACCAGGAACTGTGCGACGGATGCGGTGTGTGCTCGCAGGTCTGCCCAGTGCATGCGATCGGGGTGAAGAAATGAGTTCACTGAATGTGTTCTTTGCCGGAGTCGGAGGTCAGGGGATTATCACTGGGGCCAGCATTATCGCGCGAGCTTCCATTGCTGCCGGTGTAAATGCTGTCATGAGCGAGGTTCACGGCATGGCACAGCGAGGTGGCTCGGTCGTGTGTGAGCTTCGACTGGGAGATGTACGCAGCCCGATGATCCCGGAGGGCGAGGCAGACCTCATGATGGGGTTCGAGCCGGTCGAGACAGTGAGGTCACTTACAAGAGCCAACCATAGTACTGTTGTCATTACCGAGGTGCGCCCGATCATCCCAGTGAGCGTCTCGCTGGGAGGCATAGCTTACCCTGCGGTGGAGGATCTCTTGGCGTATCTTCGCTGCCAGGTTGCAGCAGTCTACGCTGTTCCTGCCGCTGCTATGGCCGAGGAAATCGGGTTGCCCCAGACTGCGAACGTCGTTTTGCTTGGAGCGGCCATGGGAACCGGCCTGATTCCTCTGGAGCTTGGGACAATCCGCGATACGCTATCTCGTACCGTGCCAGCAAAGGCCTTGGAGGCCAACCTAAGAGCACTGCAGGAGGGATTCGAGTTGACCCGGAAGGCTTAGAACAACTGCGAGGGGATCGAGCTAGGCGAGATGGCAGGTCGAGTCGATGACTCGGGCCTGCCACTTGCTGGTCTCGGCCTCGAAGACCGAAATGCAGGCGTTTGGTTGGGTGAAGCTGCCATAGCTGCTGAGGGGAAGGTCCAGCAGAACGGAGATGAGGACACGATTGATGGCTCCGTGAGCGACGACGAGCGCCAGGTTGCCGGAAGTGGATTCGACAATCGAACGCACCTTTGCGGCGCGGCGACGCGCATCAGCCAGAGACTCGCCGCCATCTGGCCGGGCTTCCGGCGAGTTGAGTTCCCATGCTGCCAAAGCTGCCGGGTACATGGCCCCTATTTCGTTCCACGTGTACCCTTCCCAGCCTCCGAACTCGATCTCCCGCAGCTCGGGCACGACGGTGGGCGGGATGCCCAGGTTGACACCCACGGGTTCCGCGATGGCACGGGCCCGAGCCAGTGGACTCGTGAAGATCGTATCGAATCGGAGAGCAGAGAGAAATGCCACAGTCTTCACTGTCTGCGTCAGGCCATCGATAGACAACGGCGTATCGCGGCCGCCCTGGACTCTGCCCTCCAGATTCCAGGTTGTTTCGGCGTGACGTACGAGATAGACAGTTTTCATGCTGAACCTCTTGACTTGTCGCGGCTTATCGTGGATATTATGTGGACAAAAACTTGGTTTGAGAAGGGAGCAACACTGTGAAGTTCATCAAGGTGGTAGCAACAAAGACTATTGACGTCGACGACAAGCTTGCGAAGGCGTGTCGCGAGTGCCAGACTCCCTGCAAGTCCGCTTGCAAGACGTCCTCGACCGTAGGCAACCAGGTCTGCGAAACCAGGAGAAAGCCCGAGCGGTTCATCTGGTAGCTCGTGGCGCTCTCCCGTATTCTACCCGCCTCGACCCATCTCTTCGAAAGAGGCGGTTTTTTTGTGCTCCTGGACGTTCCATCAGGGTCGATCTTCTCGCTTGACGAGCGAGTGTATCATTATCTTCAGCTGGTTCTCGCAGACTCTTGGGCGGAGGGCGAAACTGTCCAACGGCTGACAGGTCTGGACGCGCAGACAATCACGGAGATCGAAGGTGAGCTCGAGCAGCTTATCGATGCAGGGTGTCTGTTCACGCAGGCAACACAGCCGACAGAGGACGGATCGGTTTTGACACTGAAGTCTCTGTGCCTCAACGTCGCGCATGAGTGCAACTTTTCATGCGCGTATTGTTTTGCTCATGGGGGCGACTACCATGGCGGCAAAGCGTTGATGACACAGGAGGTTGCCCGTGCAGGAATCGATTTCCTTGTACGCGAGAGCGGTTTCCACCACAACGTCGAGGTCGACTTTTTCGGTGGTGAGCCGCTCATGAATTGGGACGTTGTCGTTAACACCATGGCGTACGCGCGGTCAACATATTCCCTGAAGAAGTGGCGGTTCACTCTGACGACCAACGGCTCATTGCTTCGTGACGACATGTTCCCGGTGCTCGAGGCGAATGACGTGTCTGTTGTCCTCAGCCTGGACGGCGGTCGGAGGGCTAATGATGCCAACCGTGTCTTCAAGGATGGGCGTGGCACGTTCGATACCATCATTGAACGGATAGGGCACTTCACGCGGACGCGCGATGAAGGTGGCTACTTCGTGCGAGGAACGTATGCACGCAACATGCTGGCTTTTGCCGAAAGCGTTCGAGAGCTCCATAGCCTGGGGTTCAAGTACATCTCGATGGAGCCTGTCGTGCTTTCGGCAGACTCGGCTCTTGCCCTTCAGACAAGTGACCTGCCGGCAATTCGTACCCAATATGAGGAACTCATCGCGTACTTCCTGAGTGAACAGGGCTCAGGTGCAGGGTTTGACTTCTTTCATTTCAAGCTGGATCTCGAAGCAGGGCCATGTCTCAGCAAGCGCATCTATGGGTGTGGCGCTGGCGTTGAATACATGGCTGTTGCTCCAAATGGGGATGTGTTCCCCTGCCATCAGTTTGATGGCGTTCAGGAGTACAGGATGGGTAATGTCCTCGTGAGCCCGGCGCTGGAGCGTCCTGAGCTGGTGACGGAGTTCGCTCACGCCAACTTTCTGTTTGCCAAAGAGGAGTGTGGCAACTGCTGGGCACGCTTCTACTGCAGCGGTGGGTGCCTTGCCAACAATTATGCGACCATTGGTACCCTCCTGGAGCCCTACGCGCTCGGCTGTTCGATCCAGAAAGAGCGTATCGAGGCTGCACTAACGGTGAAAGCCGCGGAGTCTCCAGAGAACAAAGCATGATCAGTACGTGAGTTGACAGCTTGAGGGAAGACCCGTTGCCGCCCTGTGCACAGAGCATTGTGGCGGCGATGGCGTTTCCGGACGTGGCAAGCTGGGGGAGGAGTGTATTGTCTCGCACGAAGAAGTCCAATTCGTGGCGTGAAACACGCCTCAGGGACTATGGTTGATGGGGGACAGTATGTATGTCACGACACCGTGACGAGCTGCCGGAGTCTGCAGAGAAGAGGGCAAAGAGGCATGAAACATGATGGCTTCATGGATCGAGACGATCGAGTCTGGATACAAAAATGGTGCCGAGAGGCGGAATTGAACCGTCGACACGGGGATTTTCAGTCCCCTGCTCTACCAACTGAGCTATCTCGGCACTCTTCTTTAAAGAAACCGCTCACCGTGCGCTTCGCCCGATGAGCGGTCCCACCATCAAGCAACAATATCGCACTGCTGGTGGGCGAAACAGGATTCGAACCTGCGACTTCTTGCTTGTAAGGCAAGCGTTCTACCGCTGAACTATCCGCCCCTGGATTGTGGTATTCATGCTAATGGTGCCGAGGGTGGGAATTGAACCCACACGGATTGCTCCATGCGCCCCTTAAACGCACGCGTCTGCCAATTCCGCCACCCCGGCACGAGGCTTGGTGCTTCCCTAGAGCTTGAAGACTACCAGTACCAGGGACAATACCACAAATGCAATGGATAGAACAACTGCAAGCCGGTCAAGAACAGCATCCTTGGGCTTGCGTGAGTGGAACACGGTTGCGCTGCCTGAAATCGCGCCCAGTCCACTACCCTTGGGTTCCATGAACAGGATGGCAAGGATATCTCCGACTGCAACCAAAGCCATGACTATTTCCAAAACGGTTTTTAGCAACGTAAACCTCCGGTAACAGGGGCAATTATACGGAAAGCCGCTTCGATTTCAAGTGCAAAAACGCACTAGTCCACTGAATCGATAGCTTCGATGCCGGGGAGCTGCTTCCCTTCAAGGTACTCCAGGAACGCGCCGCCACCGGTGGACACGTGTTTGAAGTCATTCTGGAGGTTCAATGCGTCGATGACCGAGGCGGTCTCACCTCCGCCGGCGACGGTCAGCGCTCCGGACCTCGCCGCAATGACCCGTGCGAGGGACTTGGTGCCTTCCGCGAACTCGACGATCTCGATAACTCCCATCGGTCCGTTCCAGATGATGGTATTGGCCTTCGCGATCTCTGCCTCGAATGCCAGGAGAGTCTTTGGACCGATGTCCACGCCAATCTGATCCGCGGGAATCTCTTCGATGTCCACGATGCGGTGCGAGCTTCCGGCCTTGATCTCGTTCGTGACCATGACGTCCATCGGGAGGAGGAGACGGGTGCCCCTTGTCTTGGCCGCTTCGATGATCTCGTCAGCGACCTTGAGGTAGTCTTCTTCCACAAGGGAGAACCCAATAGCGTATCCCATAGCCTTCAGGAAGGTGAACGCCATGCCACCACCAATGAGGATTGCGTCGGTCTTGGTAAGCAGGTTCTTGATGAGACCGATTTTGTCGGAGACCTTGGCACCACCCAGGATGGCAATGAACGGTTTCTTGGCAGATGTTGTGACGGTCTCAAGAACGTCGATCTCCTTCTCGAGCAGGAAGCCAGCTGCTGATGGAAGAAACTGTGGTACACCGGCAACCGAGGTATCGGGCCGATGAGCAGTGGCAAACGCATCATCCACGTAGACGTCCGCGAGGGCGGCAAGCTTCTTTGCGAGTTCCTCGGAGCC
>JAPLGK010000048.1 GCA_026390195.1 Caldisericota bacterium | reverse complement strand
CGGAATTCTTGCGTAGGTCGCCGCGAGAGCTCCCATGAACGTGGTGGTGGTGTCTCCGTGGACCAGAACCATGTCCGGCTGCAACTCAGCCAGTGCATCCGAGATCTGCGTTGCAAGAGCGGCCGTCAGGTATGGAAGCGTTTGGCGCTGCTTCATGACGTTGAGATCTCGCCACACCGGTATCTCGAACATTTGCACGACGTCGTCCAGCATCTGGATGTGCTGGCCCGTCAAGAGCACATGACTGTCAAACCTGGGATCGGCCTCCAGCGCCTTGACGATGGGCGCCATCTTAATCGCCTCAGGACGCGTGCCAAAGATGGACAGAATGTTGCGACGCATGTCAGTGGACTCCTAGAAGGGCGATGGCCAGCCCGATCGAGCATAGCACGAACGTCACCAGGTAGTACAGCGTCGTGATACGCCGCTGGCTCCACCCCCGGAACAGCAGCAGATAGTGGAAATGCCCATTGTCTCCCTCCATGGGAGACTGGTGCCTGGCCGCCCGGCGGAAAATGCTCGAGACTGTTTCCGCGATGGGAATGCCAAGCGCGAACACAGACACGATGAGCATGACAGTTGTCGGCAGTTTAAGGGCTCCATAGACGGAAAGGCTCGCGATCATGAACCCAAGAAACTCGGACCCGGCGTCTCCAAGAAACACCTTGGCCGGGTTGTAGTTGAAGACAAGGAATCCCAGGACAGCACCAAGCAGAGCCACAAGGATGGCCCCCATGGTTGCCATGCCCTTGAGGGCCGCGAAGAAGAACATTGCGAGGAGAATCAGCGCAGCGACGCCGCCCGCAAGACCGTCCAGCCCATCGATGAGGTTCAGCGCATTCGTGATTCCCACGATCCAGAAATAGGTGAGAATGATGCCGCCGATGCCAAGTTGGAAGAATCCTCCGTGCAGGAAGTTGGTGAAGGCGGTGACACGGACCCCAAACGCAATGACGACGATTGCTGCCACCGATTGTATCAGCAGTTTTAGCAACGCGGGGATGTCGAACATGTCGTCCAGGAACATACCAATGAACACGATACCTCCACCGACAAGGATGCCCTTCAACTGAACTGTGAGCGAATCGAAGAAGAACACAGACACGATGAATGCGATCACGATGGCGATCCCACCGGTGCGGGGCGTCACCTGCCGATTCACTCTGTGCCGCCGCCCCTCGATGTTCGCCTCAGTACTTGCAGCCGGCTTGTCGGTGATGCCAAGGTGCAGCCCGAGTTTCATGAAGACCGGCGTCAGCACAAGGCTCAGCGCCAGAGCCACGAGAAACGACCAGAACTGTGCCTGCGTAATCACAAGATGCATGGACTACTTTGTCCCGTATATCCTGTCCCCGGCATCACCAAGGCCGGGAAGAATATAGCCGTTCTCGTTCAAGCGACGGTCGACTTCCAGAGTGACGATCTTCACGTCGGGATGCTCGCGCTGCAGGACCTCGATGCCCTCCGGCGCCGCGATGAGACAGCAAAAGCAGATGCTGCGAGGATGCCGTTCCTTGACCAGCGAGATTGCCTTGGAGGCACTGCCTCCAGTCGCAAGCATCGGGTCCACAACAAACACGTCTGACTCACCAGTACTCTGGGGAAGCTTGCAATAGTACTGGACCGGTTCCAGAGTGTTCTCGTCTCTGTACAGACCGATGTGCCCGACCTTGGCGTGAGGGATCATGTCGAGCATCCCCTGAGCCATGACGAGCCCGGCTCGAAGCACGGGCACGATGGTGACTTCGTTCTCCAGTTCCTGTCCATCGTAGGACTCCAGGGGAGTCTCTATGGGGCACGCCTTGGTTCGCATGTTCCTGCATACCTCGTACGTCATGAGCCCGGCAAGTTCCTCCGCCAGCTGGCGGAAGTCCTTGTGCGTCGTGTTCTTGTTGCGAAGAAGGGTCAGTTTGTGTCGTATCAACGGATGATTCAGCACCTGAAGGTTAGGATAGTCCATCAGCTCTCCTAGTACATCTTGCCTGCGTATAGTGGAAAGCGGTCCGTCAGCGCCGTCACGCGAGTTCGAATCTGGGCCAGCTTCTCCTCGTCGTCGCGTGCAACAATCGTCTCGTCGATCAGGCCAGCGATCTCGACCATTTCTGGCTCACGCATGCCGCGACTGGTCACAGCTGGAGTCCCAAGCCGTATGCCACTTGCCTTGTTTGGTGGCAACGGATCGAAGGGGATGGCATTCTTGTTGACGGTGATGCCCACGGTCTCGACCAGCGCCTGGACTTCTTTGCCCGTAACTCCCTTAGAGGTCAGATCGACAAGCATAAGGTGATTGTCGGTGCCGCAGGAAACGATGCGATAGCCACGCTCCGCGAGCGCCTGCGCCAAGGTTCTTGCGTTAGCGAGGACTTGCTTCTGATACGCTGCGAACTCGGGAGACGCGGCTTCTCTCAGAGCGACAGCCTTCGCCGCGATGACATGCTCAAGAGGACCTCCCTGACTGCCAGGGAACACAGCGCTGTTGAGCTGCTTGGCATACTTCTCCTTGTAGAGGATGATGCCTCCTCGAGGACCGCGAAGTGTCTTATGCGTGGTCGTCGTGACGAAATCCGCATACGGCACCGGTGAAGGATGGACTCCTGCGGCGACCAGCCCAGCGATATGGGCCATGTCTACCATGAGCAATGCACCGACCGAATCGGCGATCTCACGGAAGCGGGGGAAGTCGATGATGCGCGGGTACGCACTGGCTCCTGCGATGATCAGCTTGGGACGCTCTGCTCGGGCCAGCTCGGCTACCTGGTCATGGTCGATTGTCTCGGTGTCTCTTCGAACGCCGTAGGAGACGATGTGAAACAGTTTCCCCACGAGCGACACGGGGCTTCCGTGGCTCAGATGCCCACCGTCCGCGAGCGACATGCTCAGGATCGTGTCTCCTGGCTGCAGAACGGAGAAGTAGACCTCCAGGTTGGCCTGCGTTCCCGAGTGGGGCTGAACGTTCGCCCCCTCCGCACCGAAGAGCGCCTTCGCACGCTCAATGGCCAGCGTCTCGACGACATCGATATACTCACAACCGCCATAGTAGCGTCTGCCCGGGTATCCCTCGGCGTACTTGTTTGTCAGGACTGAACCCTGGACTGCCAGGACTTCCTCGGACACAACGTTCTCAGAGGCGATGAGCTCAATGTTGTTCTGCTGGCGGTGCAGTTCCTTGTTCAGTGCGTCAGCTACCTCTGGATCAACCCTCGTCAAGTCTGTCATAGCGACCTCCCATCATTTCTTTCGGCATTTCGTCGTTCGACCATTCTATCACGAATCACGGGCAGCGACACTACTTGCGGGCATTCATACTGTAGGCGATTCCCCGCGCGGCCGCCTGGACCACCTGCCATGCATTCAGACCTCCCTGCAAATACCCGACGTACGGCTCGCGAAAGGGGCCGTCGAAACTCAGTTCAACCGTGGATCCCTGGACAAGGGTTCCACCTGCCATCAGGACTTCTGTCTCGTATCCCTGCATGGGGCTCGGCTCAGGCACGGCATCGGCGTCCAGTGCAGAGCACTCCTGCACGGCCCGTGCAAACGCTACGAACCGTTCCCTCGACCCGCACTCGATGCGCAGCACAATGTCTCCGCGGAGCTCGTGAGGGCCCGGATCCACCACGAAGCCGTTTTCTTGCAGAAGCGCGCTCGCAAGAAGGTTTCCCGTCAGGACCTGCTCGATTACTGTCGGGGCAAAGAGCAGACCCCGCAGAAACGTCTCGGCAAACCCAAGATTCGGCCCAATCTCAGCACCCACTCCTGGGCTAGAGTACCGTGTAGCGGCCAAGGCGACGGCTCTGGAAGTGCCCACCACGTAGCCGCCCGTCGGGACAATCCCCGCTCCGATGTTCTTCATGAACGATGAAGCCAGCAGATCCGCCCCGTCCATCGTGGGCTCACGGTCCTCGAGAAGGTCGCCATAGCAGTTGTCGACAAGGACCAGAGTCTCGGGCGAGACGCGTTTCACGGAGGAGATCATGCGTGCGATCTCACCCTCGCGAAGCGCCCGGATGCGCTTGTATCCCCGACTCCGCTGAATCAGGACAAGCTTTGGTACCTGGGTCGAGAAACATCCCTCGAGCCGCTCCTCCCAGAGTTCTGCGGGTGATGCCGTGATGTCGCACTGGGCATAGCTGACACCGAACTCCGCAAGCGAACCATCAGATGGGCGGATTCCAATGAGCTCCTCCATCGTATCGTAGGGAGCCCCCGTCACGTTGCACAGCAAATCCCCGGGACGAAGCACCCCGAACAGCGCGATAGCCAGAGCATGGGTTCCAGAGATGATCTGCGGGCGCACTAGCGCAGCTTGTGCGCCGTACAGACGGGCAAAGACGCATTCGGTCTTGTCCCGCAAGCTGTCCCCGATGCCATAACCCGACATGGGGCGTAGGTCTGATGCCGACAAGCGGGCGGCATGGAAGGCGTCGAGGATGCGCATGAAGTTGCGACGTTGAACTGCACGAATATCATCGATCTCGGTCGCATACTCCCGCTCGAGCTGCTGCGCCCGTTCCATCAGCTGGCGTTCCGTGATCATCTGCTGTGTCCTCCTGCAGCGGATTCGACGAGGGCCGCCGCCCGCGCCAGAACCGAATCAGATGTTTGATCGGACACGTCGATCCAGTGAACGTCTTTCTCTCTTCTAAACCACGTCTCCTGGCGTTTGGCGTAGTTGCGTGTGCGCCTCTTCCAGAGCTCGATCGCCTCGTCGTGCCCTATCTCTCCGCTCATCCAGGCGTTCAGCTCTTTATAGCCTATGCCCTGCATCGCCGTATCGTCAGGGTTCAGGCCATCGGCCAGCAGACGCCGCACTTCCTCTTCCATTCCTGCGGAGATCATGGCATCAACTCGCCGGTCAAGCCGTCTGTAGAGCTCAGCCCGCTCTGCACGCAGGCCAATACGGAGTACTCGCCATGGGACCGGGTGCTGTCTCCGCTTCAGGGCGCTCGGCAGACCTCCTGGCTGAGCGCTCATCTCCAAAGCCCGCTCCAGCCGCCTGGAATCGTTGGAGGCAATCTCGTGTTCTGCCACAGGGTCGATTGCTCTCAGGCGCTCGCGGAGCTCGCCCTCGGACAGCATTCGCAGCTGGGTCCGCAGACTCGCGTCGGGCTCATCGGGCAGGAATTCGTATCCGTCGAGTACAGCCCTCACGTACAGACCGGTCCCTCCCACCAGGATCGGCAGTCGCTGTGAGCGAATCGCCGCATTCACAGCTTCGAGCGCCAGGATCTGGTATTCCGCGACGCAGAAGTGGTGGTCGGGAGGAACGACGTCGATGAGAGCGTGGGGAATACCCAGACGTTGTGGCAGGGTGAGTTTCGCCGTCCCGACGTCCATGCCCTGGTACACCTGCATCGAGTCGGCAGAGATGATCGATCCTCCGAAACGATGGGCGATTCCCAGGGAAAGCGCTGTCTTGCCTGTCCCGGTAGCGCCGACGATGCCTACAACCAACGGAAGACTAGCAGACTCGAGTGCCATGCAATCCTTCTCTCGAGCCATGGTCGATAGCCACATTGACGATTGTGCCAATTCCTGGTACTGGTTCGGAACACGAGAACCAGACATTCCTGCCATCGATCGACTTTCCGAAGGCGTCGCTGCCTGCAGGTACGGCCAGGACGAGCACGTCGACGAATTTGCCCGCCAGCACTTGGTTGCTCTGCTCGCTCAGGTCCTGGACGATTCTGAGCAGGGCGGAGTGCCTTTCGTCGATGAGCGCGAGCGGGACCTTGTCCTGCATTCTGGACGAGGGCGTACCGGGCCTGTCGGAGTACTTGGCGAGGAAGACCCCATCGAACCGGAACCCACGGACCGCGTCGACCGTGTGGGCAAAATCATCGTCCGTTTCCCCGGGAAAGCCTACGATGATGTCTGTTGTCAGTGTCCAGTCGGCGTTCTCACGGACGGGCTCTGCAAGCCTGGCATAGTCTGCAATTGTGTACCGCCGGTTCATCCGCTCGAGGATGCGGTCACTGCCCGACTGCAGGGGAAGGTGTAAGCGATGCTCGATGTGCCGCAATTCCATGAGCCGTCTCACTTCCTCCGGCGTGAAGTTTGCCGGATGAGAGCTCAGGAACCAGAACCAGAAGTTGCCGTCCAGTTCATCTACCGAGGACATGATCTCAACCAGCCCTCCAAGCCTCGACCGATACCTGTTGATGTTCTGCCCCAGGAAGAGCAGCTCGGAGAAGCTGCTGCCGATGGCTCGCTCGGCTCGATGCAGGACTTCGCCGACGTCGACAATGACCTCGGGCCCTCGCGACCTTGGAACGATGCAGTATGTGCAGTAGCCCTCACATCCACGCATAAGTTCAATGTCCGCCGTGGGAAACAGCGAGCGAGGGGGCGTGCAGTCCAGTTCGCCGACCGGCACAACGGTTCCTACGACGGCAAGCACTTGCTCCACAGCCGCGGTACCCTCCACGACGTTCAGGCCACGGCCTGCAATGCGAACCGCTCGCTCTCTGTCGAGCGTGGCTGTGCAACCCATGAACACGATATGGCTGGCTCCAACCACCATTGCGGCTTCGCCGAGGAAGCTGAAGGCCTTCTCCTCGGCCTTCTCGCGGACTGCGCACGTGTTGATGATGACAAGTGATGCTTCGCCAAGACTCTCGGAAGACCGATGCCCTCCCCGTATCAGCGCGTCGGTGATCATAGCGCTGTACAGCTGGTTGAACTGGCACCCGAATGTCTTGATAAGGAACCCGGCCACGTCAGCGCTCCCTCTGCAAGAGCGTGATCGAAGTGCTGCTCCCGGTTGACGCATCGATGTCAACCACTACGGCCATCAGCGTCGCATCGCCCTCCGCAACGCGTGGCGCGTACATGATGCCCGTCTCGAAACGACGCATCATGACTTCTGGGTCCAGCCCGATGATTGAAGATCGTACACCCGTCATGCCGACATCGGTGATGAATGCGGTGCCTGCGGCCGTGACGCGAGCATCCGCGGTGGGAACATGCGTGTGTGTTCCGAGGACCGCCGATACGCGGCCGTCCAGCAGGCGCAGCATCGCCGCCTTCTCCGCCGTGGCCTCCGCATGAAAATCAACGACTTTCACACGCACGGCCGCAATCTCCGGGTCGCGCAGGACCTCTTCCATGTACCGGAACGGGTTGTCGACACCGTTCATGCAATACTGACCCATCACGTTGACGACGGCTACGGGACCATCCGTCGTCTGCCAGATGACGGATCCGTGACGCTTGACGGCAGGGCTGACATTGCCGGGGCACAACACGCTCGCATGTTCCTGCATCAGGTTAAGGATTTCCGGCTTGCCGAGCGTGTGATTGCCCCCTGTGAAGATGTCGACGCCTGCAGCGCTGAGCTCTTCAAACGCGGATCGGGTCATCCCGGTTCCGTGCGTCGCGTTCTCCGCGTTGGCCACGACAACAGTGGGCCGCAACTCTTCCTTGAGCTGCGGAAGCAGTCGCCGCACAATCGTACGCCCCGGGCGGCCGAAGACATCACCGATGAACAGTAGTCTCACAAGAGGCCCTTGCTGAAGACGCGGACAGCAAAAACGCTGGCCCTTGGGGGCCAGCGCATATGGAGCGACTGATGCAGAGCGGACAACGGCTGTGCCGTGCTACTTCTTCGATGCTGTCTTCGCAGCGCCTTCGGCAGGAGCAGTTCCCACCGCAGGAGCAGCACCCACCGCAGGAGCAGTTCCTGCTGCAGGAGCGGCGCCTTCGACCGCAACACCCTCCTCGGGAACAGGCGGGGCCTCTTCGATAGCCGGCGCAACGACCGAGAAGACCGTCGCCATTTCGTTTGTGAGCACCTTCACCTTATCGCCAAGCTTCAGATCAGCCACATGGATGGAATGCTTCAGTCCGAGGTCGGAGACGTCAACCTCCAGATAGTCGGGAGTGTCGAGCGGAAGAGCCTCGACTTCGAGCTCGTACAGCGAGTGCTCGAGCACTCCGCCTTCCTTGAGGCCGATAGCTGTTCCGATAGGGCGAATCGGAATCCTGCTTGTCAACGTTTCGTCAAGAGAAATGGACAGGAAGTCGATATGTGTATAGGTGTCCCGGATCGGGTTCATCTGGTACTCGTGCACAACGGTGGTCATGGCCTTGCCACCCTCAAACTGAAGGTCGCCGATAGCAGACTCCCCAGTCATACGACGGATGCGTTCGAATGCTCGCACAGGAACAGCAACGGACATGGGTGCCATTTTGTGACCGTAGACCACTGCTGGGATGAAGCCCTGCCTGCGCAGGGTGCTTAGCTTGCCATGCTTGCCGCTTTCACGGGCAACGGCTTCTAGCGCGACTCTTTGCATACCAACTCCTTACTCATGAGATACCGGCACAACTTTGACATTGTATGTCAAATCAGCTCTGAATCAAGTAGACAGCCTTCAGACTGTCACAGCTGGAACAGGGCAGAGACCGATGAGTGGTTGTGGATGCTGTAGACAGCCTTGGCAATGAGCTCCGACACCGACAACACCGTGAACATCGAGGGATATTCGCGTCCAGGGACGAACATCGTATCTGTCACAATCACTTCGCTGAAGTTCGACCGGGCAAACAATCCAAGGGAGTCCCCCGCGAAGACGGCATGAGTCGCACAGGCAATGACACTCTTGGCGCCCTCGCTGAGGGCGCGGTTGCAGGCGTTCAACATCGTATTGCCCGTATGAATTGCATCGTCGACAATAATGACATTCTTGCCTCGTACATCGCCGATGAACGACTGAATCTCGACCGCGTCCGGCGAAAGACGCCTCTTCACAAACAGGGCCTGCGAAGCATGAATGGTCTGGGCAAACGTACTGGCCCGCGCCACGCCTCCCACATCGGGAGACAGGACAACAAGGTCTTCCAGCTCCTTGCGCTTGATATACTGCGCAAACTGGACCATGGCCGTCAGGTTGTCAGCAGGGATGTCGAAGAAGCCCTGAATCTGGGCAGCATGGAGATCGATCGCGACCACGCGGTCTGCACCCGCCACGGTCACGAGATTTGCAACCAGTTTAGCACTAATGGGTTCTCGCGAGCGAACTTTCCGATCCTGGCGCGCATAGCCAAAAAACGGGATAATCGCTGTTATGCTCGCGGCTGAAGCACGTTTCAGAGCGTCAAGAAGGATCAGCAGTTCCAACAGATTCTCTGCAGGTGTATTGGTGGGCTGGATGACGTAGACGTTCAGCCCCCGCACGTTCTCGCTAATGCGCAGCTTGATCTCTCCGTCAGGGAAACGGCCAACCTCAGCCTGACCAAGAGGGATACCAAGATAAGATGCAACCTTCTCGGCCAGCGGCTTGTTTGAATTGCCAGAGAAGATCTTGATCGGGTTATACTCACTGTCCATGCTTCTTCCTCCTGACCCATCCCTCTTTGTCGACTTGAACCGCTCGTGCGATGGCAAGAGCTTCAGGTGGCACATCATGGGTGATAGTCGACCCGGTCGCAGTGTACGCTCCCTCATGAATCGTCACTGGGGCGACCAGATTGTTGTTGGCGCCGATGAAGACGTCTTTCTCGATGACCGTGTGATGCTTGGCATGCGTGAACCCGTCGTAGTTGCAGGTGATCGTACCAGCCCCGACATTGACGTTCTCGGCAATGGCAGTGTCGCCGATGTACGAAAGATGTGGAACCTTGCTCCCTGCCCCCAAGGATGAGGCCTTGAGTTCGCAGAAAGCGCCAACCTTTGACCGTTCGGCCGTCAAAGTCCCCGGCCTGATGTAGGAAAAGGGACCAACTGCACAGTTGCTGCCTATCGTTGAGCCCTCCACGAACGATGCCAGAACCGTTGTCTCGTTGCCCACCTGCGCGTCGATGAGAATCGTGTTGGGTCCAATGACACTGGAGCTGCCTACCTTGGTGCTTCCCCTCAGACACGAACCTTGCCGGATCTCTGAATCGCGTCCGACAACGACGTCCCAATCGACGCGGACTGTTCCCGGCATGTCGACGGTGA